>JADGBU010000093.1:0-10404 GCA_015231295.1 Magnetococcales bacterium
TGCCCGAAGCAAGGAATGTCAACGCCATGGCCAATTTTCAGATCGTTGCCGGTCAACTCGCCGGCGTCGCGCCGCGAGAAACCTTCCACCAGCACCTGCTCCACGCATCCGACGCGGGCCAGATTCTTCCGCAACTGAATCGCCTGCAAAGCCTCTTGCAACCGGGCGAGACGCCGTTGTCCCACTTCGAGGGGCACCGGATCGCTCATGTCGGCGGCCAGGGTTCCGGGTCGCGAGGAGAAGACAAACGAATAGGCGTGATCGAAGCCGACCCGCTCGACCAGATCCAGGGTTTCCTGGAAATCCGCCTCGCTCTCTCCCGGGAAGCCGACGATGAAATCCGAAGCCAACGCGATCTCCGGGGAGTTCTGCCGCAACCGATCGATCCAGCCCAGATAGTCGGCCACGGTATGGCCCCGCTCCATGCGGGCCAGCACCCGGTCCGAGCCGCTCTGGATCGGCAGATGCAGATAGGGACACAAGGCGTCCACTTCGGCGAACACCTCGACCAGATCCGCGTTCATGTCCGCCGGGTGGGAGGTGACGAAGCGCAGGCGATCGACGCCGGGCAGCAGCGCGACGCGACGCACCAGCAGAGCCAGATCATGCACCACCCCATCCCGGTCGAGCGCCTGATAGGCGTTGACATTCTGTCCCAACAGATGGATCTCGCGGGCACCGGCCTGGACCAGTCCGCGAATTTCGTCGAGGATCGCCTCCACCGGGCGGCTCCACTCCCGGCCACGGGTGAAGGGAACCACGCAATAGGCGCAGAAGCGGTTGCACCCCTCCTGGACCACCACCGAGGCCAGCGGACCGGAATGCGTGATGGCGGGCAGGGCATCGAACTTGGTATCCGCCGACTCTTCCAGGGCACCGATGCGCCCCCCTTCCCGTTGCAGGCGTTGCAGCATGTCGGGAAGCTGATGATAGTTCTGGGGACCGAACACCAGACTGACGAAGGGCGCGCGTTTGAAGATCTGTTCCCCTTCCGCCTGTCCCACGCAGCCGCCCACGGCGAAGATCACCGATCGTCCCGCCAGCAGCTTGCGAAGGCGACCCAATTCGGAAAAAATTTTCTCGGCGGCCTTTTCGCGGATGTGGCAGGTATTGAGAATGATCAGATCCGCGTCATCGGGCTCTTCGACGCTTTCGTAGCCCATGGATTCGTGCAGCAGCGACGCCATGCGCGCGGCGTCGTGGACATTCATCTGACAGCCGTAATTCTTGATGAACAGATTTTTCAAGCCTGCCCCCGTCCCAGACGCGCCATCATGCGTCGGCGCAATTCGGGAATCACCGACGCCGGTGTGAAACGGCTCACATCGCCGCCCATTCCGGCGATCTCCTTGACCAGCCGCGACGAAAGAAACATGGTCTCCTCCCCGGAGACCAGAAAAACGGTTTCCACCTCCGGATTGAGTTTACGATTCATGCCGGCCATCTGGAATTCGTTTTCGAAGTCGGAGACCGCCCGCAATCCCCGCAGCACGAAGTGGGCGCCGAGTTGCTGGACAAAATCCACCAGCAGGCCATCCATGCGGCACACCTCGACCCCCGGAATGCTCCGCACCGCCTCGCGCAAAAAATCGATGCGCTCCTGACTGGTGAAGAGGGACTGCTTTTCGCTGTTGACCGCCACCGCCACCACCAGCCGGTCCACCAGCAAGGCACCGCGACGGATGATGTCGAGGTGTCCGAACGTCACGGGATCGAACGTCCCGGGATAAACTGCGATTCTGTTCATGCCATCCTTCCGTGGTCAACCATTCCATTGCCAAAAAGAGATCTGAGTCTCCCCATGACGACGATTTTGCATCGGACGCCAAACGGGAGCAACCCCTTTTCCCACGCCACCGCTTTCATGTTCCGCCACGGCCACGGCTCCCGGAGCCAAAAGGGTCGAATCGGCCAACCGTTCCAGGGTGATCGGGACCAGTCCCTGACGATAAGGCGGGTCCATCAGCACCAGATCGAACGGGACAAAGGCTCCGCAACGGCTCTGGACCGCCCGTCGCACCATCTCGCCAAGGGCGGGCCGCACCACCGAATCCTCGATCACGCCGCTCTGCTCGGCGACCCCGCACCCCTGCAGATTGGCCCGGATCATCCGGGCGATGGCGGGATCCTGCTCCACGAACCAGGCTCCTTGCGCGCCCCGGCTCAGGGATTCGATGCCGAGCACCCCGCTGCCCGCGAACAGATCCAGCACCCACGCCCCGGCGATCCGCTCCCCGAGCATGGAAAACAACGTTTCCCGCATCCGTCCGGTGGTGGGGCGGACCCGTTGATCCTCCGGGGTCAACAAGCCCCGGCCACGCAACCGCCCTCCCGACACTCTCACCATGATCGGGCCTCTCCGCCGGTCGGGATCCCGACCGATCGCACCCGTTCCAGAAAGGTGAGCAGATGCGTCCGATCCAGGGCCGGATCCCCCTCGACCAGCGGCAACCCGGGAAAGCGTCGCCGACAGACCCCGGCGAACAGGCCCATGCCCACAGGCCGGGGCACCCCCTGGGAATCGTGAACCGGCACGCGATTCACGCCGCAGGAGGGGGAGCGGCTTTTCAGCAAGAATCCCCGCACGCCACCGGCCACCAGTTCCGCGACACACCGTTCCGACCACGCCTGCAACCGTTCGGTCTGATCGATGCGGGAGGTGATGGTCATGGCGCGGGGACAATCGGGATCGCCTTCCAGGCGCATCGGTTCGCGGGGCACCCCCAGACCGCACCCCACCTCCGGACAGAGCGGCACCAAACGGATCGCACGATTCTCCCGGGCGCAGGCGATCGCCTCCGACCAGCTTTTGTCTCTGCCGTCGTAGCGTACCGGTTCACCCAACAGACAGGCACTGATGGCCACGGGAACGGCCTCGTCCCCCCGGAAGCCGAGGCTCTCCGCCATCGTCACCGGGATCTGGCGGAATCCATTCAACAGGACACCAGACTTTGATTGAGTTCATCGAGAAAAGCGGCCAACTGTTCGATCAGTCGATCCTTGGTATGTTCCCGTTCCTCCAGGGGGGTATGGCAGCCTTCGCGCAATTGATCTTCCAACGCCTCATCGCCACTGATCATCGGATCCTGACCCGTCACCCGCACCACCTGCGCATGCATCAGATCGACCCGTCGGGTGAGATGCTGAATGATCTGATCCTTGATCCGGATGCGCAGCATCGGGTCCAGGCTGGGCATCAATTCCGGATCGAAGCGCAGCACGGTGGCGGTGGCCTGTTGGACCCGTTCGGGCAGACCCAGATGAAACAGGTTGGGGATGGTGGGGGTTTCGCGGATCGTGGCACCCGGCGGGTGGACGATGACGTTGGAGGTGCGGGAACGGCTGGTGAGAAAAGAGACCTCGCCGAAAAAATCGCCGGGAACCAGGGCGGCCAGAGGGATGCTCGCCCCCTGCTTGACCACGCTCGCCCCACCGGAGAGCAACAGGAAGAAGCTGCGCTCTTCGGAGCTGCCCTCCTGGATCAGGTATTCGCCGACCTCGTAGGCGACCAGATGGGTATGATCGCCCGCCAAGGCGCGACGCTCCGTTTCCGTGAAAGGATCGAAGAAGTCAACATGATTGAAAATAAGCAATAAATGATCTGCAGTCAGACCCGATATTTCACGCATTCAGTCCGCCCTCACGTCATGGGGAAGACTCCCCTCCTCCGGAACCCTGCGAGTCATATTAACAGATTTCCGGAACAATGACAGGCAAAACAAAGCCTCTCCCGAAGAGCAATCGCGGATCACTCATTCCAGAGCGAATCGGGTTCGCGCCACTCCTGCAGGCTGGCCAGACGCTCGTAGAGCACCAAGGCGCGCCGAAAGCTGGTAATCCCTTGAATGATGAGTCGATCGGTTTCGACTTCGAGAATTTTATAATCCGACTGACCGGCAACGATCTGAAAATTGGCCATGGCGTTGACATTCCTTGCTTCGGGCAACCCTGGATCATCCAGACGACGCCAGAAGGAAAGCACATCTCATGCCATACCGCAGAAAAAACGAGAACGAAAAACGAGGATCCGGAAGCGCGTGCGAAGATGGGCCAAAGAGTGCGGGCAATGCCAAAGATGGCACCCCCGGAGCCCGGCAGGGTGGGGTGGCGGATCCGGAGGGCTGGGGCGCCGAGAAGGGAGACCCGTCTCGCACGCTATCCAGCCCCGGAACCGGACTACTCACCATGACTTGCATCGGTCACAATCCCCTTATCGGCACGAAACCGATTGAAGATAAGCAACGCAATAAGCATACCAGCAAATCATGTTACAAATAGTGACACAACTGGCCGAACCGGCGCAAGGAAATTTAATATTCCGTTTACATTCGGTCGAACTCAGAGCGGTCTGGCGAGTTGCGAGCGTCGATCCTCCCGGAACCCATCTCCCTCCTCCTCACGAACCAATGCCTTGAAATCACAACGATCACATTGTTCTTTCTTGAAGGAGTAGCCCCCCCTCTGATCATTGGGTCCACACTTGGAATCGGTGCAATAGGTGCCCTCGATGGTCCAGCAGGCCCGCCCTGCGTCCACGCCGCCGTTGAACCCCGTATAGATGGTCATCAAACTGACCGGACACGGCGTTCCATCCAGTTTATCCCCATGCCGATTGCGGGTACATTTAAAGAAATCCCAACAATTTTGCTTGGTTGTCTCGGACATTGCCATCCTCGCCCAAAAGTGAAGAATCACCAATCCCCAACAAAGGGCAATATACGAGAGTTCCAACCGAATGAACAGTCCACAATCCGGCACCGGAAATCACTGCCTTTTCGGCAAGATTTTCCTTTCTGCCCCCGAGCGATTCTTTTATGGTGTAGCGTCATCCAACCACGCCTGCCGGAGCGCAACACCCGATGAAAGTGGAAATTTTTGACATCTCCGAACAATATCGCGGCTTTTTTCGTCTGCTGCGCCTTCGATTGAGCCATCAACGCTTCGATGGCCGCATGAGTCCCACCATCGATCTGGAACTCCTGGAACGGGGCGATGCCGCCGCCGTGTTGCTGTACGATCCCGCCCGGGATCTGTTGGGTCTGATTCGTCAATTCCGTCCTGGTCCCCACCTGCGGGGCGAGTCGGGCTGGACCACGGAAATCGTCGCCGGCTCCTGCGGTCAGGAGAGCGATCCGCGCGCCGTCGCCCTGCGGGAGAGCCGGGAAGAGACCGGCTGGACCCCCCACACCCTGAATCCGATCTCCACCTTCTATCTCAGTCCGAGCGGCAGCAGCGAACGGATTCATCTGTTCTGCGGCCTGTTCGACTCCGCCCTCCCCCCGGTGGACGGGGGCGGACTGGAACACGAAAACGAAGATATCGAACCGATTCTGGTCCCCTTCGCCACCGCCCGGCAATGGCTCGACGATCACACCTTCAACTCGGCGATCGCCATACTGGCCATGCAGTGGCTCCTGCTCCACCGGGACGCCTTGCGCCCGCCCGCATGAACGGCAATTGCGCCGCGAAACGGTTCCCGGCATAATGCATCCCATCCCTCTTTCCACCTTTCATTCATCAGAAAAACGATATCATGGCGATCGCACTGCTTTTGCATCTGATGGCGGCCACCCTCTGGGTCGGCGGCATGTTCTTCGCGCTGCTGATCCTGCGCCCCGCCGCCCTCCCCCTGGACATTCCGAACCGGGTCGGTCTCTGGACACGGGTGCTGGAACGATTCATGGTGGTGGTGTGGGCTGCGGTCATCACCCTGCCCGTCACCGGCTACTGGATGATTTTCGAAGGCTTCGGCGGCATGCAGGGCATCAGCCGTCACATCCGGATCATGGAAGGGGTCGGCTGGTGCATGATCGCCCTGTTTCTGCTGCTCTATTTCCGCAGCTACCGCCCGATGCGGCGCATGGCGCAACAACTCCTGATCCCGGAAACCGGACTCTACATCGAACGCATCCGCAAAATCGTGCTCGTCAACCTGATTCTCGGCCTCATCACCTTCGCCGCCGCCGGTGCCGGACGCTATTGGTGATGGTGCATGACGCCATCCGGCTTCATCCGGCTTGAATCAATCTTCAGTGGATCCTCCAATCCTGTCAGGAAACAGTCAGACAACGACTCTATAATGCGTCGAATGCCCGACGACCGCATCCCCGTGCCCGGTCACGACGGGATCGCCTTCAGCCTGCCGGAGAACACGCGATCATGATCAGACTTCTCACCTGGGCCTTCACCCGTCTCAAGGAGGCTGGACGCGACTTTCTGCCCGTCGTGGTGGTGGTCGGGGTATTCCAGTTCGCCGTGATCCGCCAACCGCTCCCCAATCTTCCGGATATTCTGCTGGGGGGCTTCATGGTGCTGACGGGGCTCGCCCTGTTCGTGGAAGGGCTGAAAATCGGCCTTTTCCCCATCGGCGAAGCCATGGCCTACAACTTCGCGCGACGCAACAGCCTCTTTTGGCTGCTCGCCTTCGCCTTCGGACTCGGCTTCTCCACCACCGTGGCCGAACCCGCCCTGATCGCCGTGGCCGAAGAGGCCGCCAAAGTGGCCGCCGACGCCAAACTCCTCCCGCCGGGCCAGGAGGGCATGGATGAATACGCCAGAGGCATGCGCTTCGCGGTTGCCCTGTCGGTCGGCTTCGCCATCGCCATGGGCGCGCTGCGGATCATCAAGGGATGGCCGATCCAGTATCTGATCCTCGGCGGCTACGCGATGGTGATCGTCGTCACCTCCATGGCCCCGCCGGAGATCATCGGCATCGCCTACGACTCCGGCGGCATCACCACCTCCACCATCACGGTCCCCCTGGTCACGGCTCTGGGCATCGGCCTCGCCTCCTCCATCCGGGGCCGAAACCCGATGATCGATGGCTTCGGCTTGATCGCTTTCGCCTCCCTGACCCCCATGATCTTCGTGATGGCCTACGGAGTCATGGTTTTCGGCATCCGCTAACCAGGAGCGCACAGATATCATGTCCATTCCCAACATGCTGCTCGACACCTTTCTGGCCACCCTCATCGACGTGGCCCCGATCGTGGTGTTGATCGTCGGATTTCAACTGTTCATCCTCAAGGATGCCCTCCCCCACCCGAAACGCCTGTTGCTCGGCATGTTGTTCGTCCTGTTCGGCATCACGCTGTTCCTGGTGGGGCTGGAACTGGCCCTCTTCCCCCTGGGCAAACTGATGGCCACCCAACTCTCGGCCCCGTCGTTTTTGTTCGGCACCGATGCGGTGCCGCCGTCGGCCAACTGGCGGGATTATGGTTGGCTCTATCTTTTCGGGGCCTGCATCGGCTTTGCCACCACCATCGCCGAACCGGCCCTCATCGCCGTGGCCTTCAAGGCCAATCAGGTGTCGCGTGGCGCCATCGACGAATGGGGATTGCGCCTGGCCGTGGCCATCGGCGTGGCCATCGGCATCTCCATGGGCTGCTTCCGCATCGTGACCGGAACCTCCCTCGCCCTGTACATCATCACCGGATATGTCCTGGTGATGATCCAGACCTGGTTCGCCCCGAAATTCATCGTCTCGCTGGCCTACGACTCGGGAGGCGTCACCACCTCCACCGTGACCGTGCCCCTGGTCGCGGCTCTGGGCATCGGTCTTTCCTCCACAGTACCCGGACGCAACCCCGCCATCGACGGATTTGGCCTGATCGCCTTCGCCAGCCTCTTTCCCATGATGACCGTCATGGGCTATGCTCAACTGGCAGCGTGGAAAGCCCGCAAAGCCGTTCTCACCCCTAGCCCGAGCTGACAGGAGTCACGCCATGGAATTTCAACTCGTCGTCTGCATGGTGAAAACCGACTTCACCGATCGCATCATCCAGGCCGCCAAAAAGGCCGGCGCATCCGGCTCCACCGTGATCGCCGCCCAAGGCACCGGACTCCACGAAGCCAAAACCTTCTTCGGTCTCGATCTCAACATCCAGACCGATGTGATCATCTTTTTCCTGGAAGCCGCTCTGGCCGATCACATCCTCGACGTGATCCACCAGGAAGGGGATTTCAGCCGACCGGGCACCGGCATCGCCATGACCCTGCCGGTCAATCGGGCGGTCGGGGTCGATCTTCAGTTCGAGCACTTCAAGAGACTCGCCAAGCATCCGGATCACCTGGACCGGAAACCCTCCTGACCCTCTGCCGCAATCCGGTTCCGCCATGCGCATCCTGGTGCTCGAAGACGATCCCAGACTCCTGACCACCATCCAGCAAGCCATGGATCGGGCAGGCTTCGTGATCGATTGCGCCCAGGATGGCGTCAGTGGCGAAGAGATGGGGCGCGATCCCGGTTACGCCCTGGCGATTCTCGATCTCGGATTGCCCGGTCGTCCGGGGCTCCAGGTGTTGCAGAACTGGCGTCGGGCCGGGGTCTTTCTGCCGGTGATCATTCTCACCGCCCGCAACTCCTGGCGCGAGCGCATCGACGGCCTGGAGGCAGGGGCCGATGACTATCTGGGCAAACCCTTTCACGTCGAAGAACTGATCACCCGCATCCGTACCGTATTGCGTCGCTGTCACACCCAGACCCAGGGGGTGCTCTCCGCCGGATCGCTGCAACTCGACGAACTGCGCAAAGAGGTCATCCTCGCCCCGGATGCGGTGATTCCCCTGACCGCCAGCGAATTCAAACTGTTGCGCTGTTTTCTGCTCAATCCGGGCCGGGTGCTCTCCAAGGAGACGCTCTATCTCCATCTGTACCAGTCGGACGATGACGCCGACATCAACATCATCGAAACCCACATCATGCGTCTGCGCAAAAAGATCGGCGAACAGCGAATCCGCACCTTGCGGGGCCATGGCTATCGCCTCGCCTCCCGGGATGACCACGCATGAAATCGGTCGCCGGGCGATTGCGCACGTCACTTCCGGCGTTGCTGTTCGCCCTGTTCCTGATGATCTTCGCAAGCGGCGATCGTCTGGCCCGCACCTTCGCCGACGAAATGACCTGGCAACAACTCACCGAACGCACCCGCTGGATCGGCTCGATCCTGATCCACTCCGGAGCGCGTTCCCTGGATCGGGACGATCCCTGCCCGGAACCGGAAGGCTCCGGGCGATATTGCCAGTGGGAGTGGATGGATCAAGGCCGTCGCCACCGTCACCTCTCCCCTTCCCTGCTTCAGAAGCCGATCGAGCTGCCTCCTTTGCCCTCCGGCGGACATCTGGAACTCAAGACCATGGCTCCGGTCGGCGAAGAGATCATGCTGGTGGTTCAGAGCTTCGAGCGCGCCGAGGGTCGCCTGATCGTGGCCACGGGCCAGTCGATCCAGGGACAGCGGGATCTCACCCGTCGCTGGCGCATGGTCAATCTGGCCACGATCTGCGGCATTTTCATACTGGCGATGATCGGCTTTCCCTGGCTGGTTTCCGAGGCCTTTTCCCCCTTTCGGCGTCTGCACCGGGAGCTGGAGCGTCTGCTCACCGGAGAACGTCAACGCCTCAGCCCGGAAGGTCCGGAGGAGACGCTGCCCCTGGTCCGGCTGATCGATCGGCTGCTGCTGGCCGAAGAGCGTCATCAGCATCGGGTGCGGCGCACCCTCTCCCATCTGGGACACTCCCTGAAAATTCCCGTCACCTCCCTGATTCACCTCGCCGACGCGCCGGAACTGCGTGATCACGAGGCGTTGCGAACCACGCTCGCCGAACAGAGCCAACTGCTGGAACGCCTGATCGAACGTCAACTGCGTCGCGCATCGTTATCCGGGAAAAACGGCGATCACGATCGTTTCCGCCTGGGGCGTGAACTCTCCTCGCTGGTGCGCGCGCTCAACAGTCTGCACTACGACAAGGAGCTGGATATCGAAACCCGAATTCCGGAAACGCTGAATTGTCCCGGTCATCGCGACGACATCCTGGAAATGATCGGCAATCTGGCGGACAATGCCTGCAAGTGGGCCCGATCCCATGTGCTGATCGCCGCCGGAGACGAGGGGGGATTCTGGATGACCATCGAGGATGACGGGCCGGGCGTCGAGGCCGAAGGGCTCGATCGTCTGCGTCGTTCGATCCAGCACCCCGTGGATGAACAGACGCGTACAACCGGCGGTCTGGGATTGCTGATCGCCCAGGATATCGTCGAACTCTACGAAGGGCAGATCCTGTTGGGTCGCTCTCCGGAACTGGGCGGTTTTCTGGTACGCATCCGACTGCCCTGACCCCCCTGATTTCAGGCGCGCCTCTGGCCGAGATGAACCGCTCATGAACCCGAATCCGCCACGACTCACGCTGATCATCACCCGCGCCACCCTGCCGGACAACTGGTCGATGGCCATCGACCATCGTCTGGGAGCGCACTGGCGCGCCGCGCTGTTTTTCACGCATCACGGCATCCATCAGGTGAGTGATGCCGGATGGAACGCCCGGATCCCCCCCGGCGGCGAGGCCGCCTACTGCGCCCAGAGTCACGAGCGGGCCGGGGGGCCGCCGCCGATCTCGGCTCTGCAGCCT
>JADGBU010000093.1:10429-12261 GCA_015231295.1 Magnetococcales bacterium
GGGAGACCGACCTGACCCTTCCGCTGCCCGCGCTTCACTGGCCCGCGCAACCGGCTCCGGAATCCCGCCACAAGCGCATCGCCATTCTTCTGGATGGCACCGATGAGACGATCGTCGAAGCGGTGCGACTGGGGGCCGGTCTGGCTGGATGCGATCATCGCATCACCCTCTGTCTGCCGGGGGGGGGCTCCATGCGCTTTCCGGAGCCGGCCATGCCCTATCTCGACGCCCTGAACGCCCTGGGTGCCCGAATCGATTCCACCTCGGAAGTGGAAACGATCCAGGCGGCTCACGACCTCGTTCTCCACCTGTAACCCGGATCGGAGTTCCCTCGATCATGCATGTCTCGCCCATCACACCCGGACAACGAAAATCCCTGCAATGGATTCTGGAAAAACGTCCGGTCAAGATTCACCAGGGGATTCTCTCCGCGCTGAAGGCGCGGGGTTGGATTCAACGGACCTCCCCCGACTCTCCCATGGAGATGGCCACCGGTTACACCCTGACCCCCCTCGGACAGCAGACCCTCGGTCTGGCGGAGCCGTCATCCGCGACCCACGGGATCAGTCCCATCGGGATGGAGGCCGAAACCTGTGAGGAGTGCGGCGGCTCCGGGCAACTGCTGGTGCTCGACGAGCGGGATCAGTCCGATCCCTGCCCCTGGTGTCTGGGATCGGGGCGCGTCGCCGACCGGGTGCCGCAGGGCGTGTGAGGCGTTTTTCACCCCTCTCCGGCTCCGAAAAACGCTTGCCTGTCACCACACGGCCCGATATCCTTGAGACACGGCCCATCCAACCTCCAGACTGTGACCACATCCCATGGAAGAAGAAACCCCCAACGACGATAAACCGGAACGGAACGACTCCTCAAAAAAAGGAGCCCCTGCCGAAAGCGGCAGCACATCAAAAGTCATTTCAATTGTCGTCGGTCTGGTCGTGGTTCTGGTCGCCCTGTTGCAATTCACCCGCATCTCACAAAAAGAGATGCAACAACTGCAACTGGAAGAGACCTTGCAACAAAATCGCGCCCAGGAGGCGTTTCGTCTCAAGGCGCAGCAACGTCGCTTCGATACCCTCGAAAACAACAAACAGGCGGAAATGCTGGAGTCTCAATTCAAACCGCTCGATCAGACCTCCCATCCCCGGGAACCCTGAAAAAGAAGGGGCAGGGGGATTCATCCCTCAGGATTTTCGGAGACCAAACGGCCCAGATGGGCGCGGATCGCGATCAGCAGAGCGTCCGCCTCCACCGGCTTGACCAGCCGTTCCACCTCCGCCAACGCCCCCGACACGCCCTCTTCCGCCTCCCGCGCCGTGATGAAAATCACCGGCAAATCCCGGCATTGCGGTCGCGACCGGATCTGTCGCCACACTTCGGCGCCATCCAGATCCGGCAGGCCCAGATCCAGCAACACCAGATCGGGTCGTCGCCGTTCGATCAACTCCAGAGCCTGCCGACCGCTGGTGGCAAACGAGACCTGATAATGATCCTGTAAAATAACATGCAGAAAATGTAAATTAACCGCCACATCATCCACGATCAGAATCGATGGCCGCATTCCAGATTCATGCATCTTCCGGCGTCCGCTCCGAAGGGTGAGGCGCGCGCTCCCCGACTCCGACCCGCCACGGCCAACCCGCCGCGAAGGCGGGATCATGCCAACGCAACGCGGCCTCCTGCTGATCCGGATCCCGATCGATGACGCTTTTCCGCAGCCACTCCGCCTGCGGCGTAATCACCTGAAAGCCGTAGGCAAATTCCGCCGGAATCCACAACTGTCTCCGGTTCTCCCCGGAGAGCATCACACCGATCCACCAGTCACGCTCCGACGC
>JADGBU010000093.1:12416-12937 GCA_015231295.1 Magnetococcales bacterium
GAACTCCCGCCGGTTGAAACTCTCGAAAAAAAATCCCCGCTCGTCACAACACGCTTGCGGTTCGATCAACAGCACCTCCGGCAAGGTGGTCCGGGTCACGGTGATGGTCATGCGCCCCCTCCGCCACGCACCAACGAGAGCAGATACTGCCCATATCCGCTCTTGACCAGAGGAGCCGCCAGACGACGCACCTGCTCGGCATCGATCCAGCGGCGGCCATAGGCGATCTCTTCGGGACAGGCGACCATCAAACCTTGTCGTTTCTGCAAGGTGGCGATGAAACTGGCCGCTTCCAGCAGGCTGTCGTGGGTGCCGGTATCCAGCCACGCATAACCCCGACCCATGATCTCCACCACCAGGGCATCCTGTGCCAGATAGTGCCGATTGACATCGGTGATCTCCAGTTCGCCCCGGGCCGAGGGCCGGATTCCGGCGGCGATGTCACACACGGTTCCGTCGTAGAAATAGAGCCCGGTCACGGCGTAGTGACTGCGGGGCGCGACCGGTTTCTCCTCGATGCT
>JADGBU010000093.1:12970-13470 GCA_015231295.1 Magnetococcales bacterium
TACCGTTCCGGATCCTGCACCCGATAGGCGAACACCGTCGCCCCCCGGTCGCGGGCGTGGGCGTGTCGCAACTGCCGCACCAGATCATGGCCATAAAAAATATTATCCCCGAGAATCAGGGCACTGGGCTGGCCATCCACGAACGCCCGACCGATGATGAACGCCTGCGCCAATCCATCCGGCGACGGTTGCACCGCATAGCGGATGCTCATGCCCCAGCGTTCTCCATCTCCGAGCAGTTCGGCAAAGCGGGGCGTATCCTGTGGGGTCGAAATGACCAGAACCTCCCGAATCCCCGCCAGCATCAAGGTGCTCAAAGGGTAATAGATCATCGGCTTGTCGTAGATCGGCATGAGCTGCTTGGAGACCGCCTGCGTCACCGGATAGAGCCGGGTGCCGGATCCACCCGCCAGAATGATCCCTTTGCGGGTCGCTTCTCCCAGGCTCAATGGGTTCATGATGATTTGGACTCCCACCCAAGGCTGTAGATATAAAACGGT
>JADGBU010000094.1:0-5407 GCA_015231295.1 Magnetococcales bacterium
GCTCGGTTTCGAGAAGGTGGAACGGATGTTGAGCCGCAATCTGCTGGAAATCGCGCCCCTGGCCTATATGCGGGGACGCACGTTGAGCGAAGCCTCGATCATTCTCGACGAGGCGCAGAATACCACCGTGGAACAGATGAAAATGTTTCTGACCCGTCTGGGCGAGGGGTCGCGGGTGGTGGTCTCCGGGGATGTGACCCAGGTGGATCTGCCCGCCAATCGCCGTTCGGGTCTGGCCCACGCCGTGGAGGTGTTGCAACGGGTCGAGGGCATTTCGTTTATTCGGTTCACCCATCGGGATGTGGTGCGTCATCCCCTGGTGCGCCGGATCGTCCAGGCCTACGAGGAGGCCGCCGCCCTGGAGAATCATCAGACGGGACGGCTGGCATGAACGCATCACGCCAATCGAGTATCCGACGGACACGAGGCTTCCATGGGACCTGAACGCGAGAAATGGGTGGATCGCCTCAAGGGGCGTCCCGTGGAAGGCGCGGGACTCCTCTCCTGGCCGGTTTTGATGGATCTGGGTCTGTTTTTGCTGCTGGTGGCCCTGCTGACGGTGATCTTCTCGCCGGTGGTGATGCGTCCGCTCTACCTGCCCCAGGTGGGGGATATCGCCACCCGCGATATCAAGGCGGATCGCGATCTGCTGATCGAAGACGCGGAAACCACCAAAAAACGTCGCTGGGAAGCGGCTGCGGCGGCGGTTCCGGTCTACGACTGGGATCCGGGCATGATGGAAACCGTGGCCCGGCGGATCGGTGAACATCTGAAATGGCTCGACGAGGCCCGTCTCGCCACCCCCCGGCTGGAACGGGATCGGTTGCGGGATCTGTTTTTCGAGCGCGTCGAGGATGTGGTCGATGAAAATGCCTTTTCCGCCCTCTACGCGATGAAGGATCTCACCGCCCTGAGTGCCGATATCACCGCCTGGCTGGCCGAACATCATCAAATCCGGGTGGTCAGCGGACCGGAGGTGCTCAACGATCTGGCGCACAATCCTTTCGTGATCCACGCCATGGGAGAGGATGAACCGCGCACCACCGTCGGAGGAAGCGCGACCGGCTTGATGGATCTGCTCGGCATGCGGCGCATGCTGGAGAAGTCGGCGGAACAGAAATTCGCGCATGTGCCCGAGGCGATCCGCAAATGGCTGCTGGATCAGGTGGGCATCTATATCCGTCCCACCCTGGTGCTGAATCTGGCCGAAACCAAAACCCGACGCGATCAGGCCGCAGCGGCGGTCGATCCGGTCTTCTACCGCCTGCGACGGGGACAGATGGTGATCCAGGAAGGGGCCGAAGTCACCGATGCCGCCCGCCTGAAGATCGATGCCCTGAACCAGAGCCGCTGGACCGGAAAAATGGCCCTGAACATCATGGGTCTGGCGATGTCCTTGCTGCTGTTCATGTGGCTCGGACGCAAATTCCTGATCACCACCTCGGCGGATTTTCCCAAGGATCGCAAGACGCTTTACATTCTGGGCACCGTGTTGCTGGTCACGTCGTTGTTGTCGAGTCTCACCTTTACCATTGGTCAGGGGTTGGCGGAACTGTTCAGTTGGCCGACCCGCATGGCCAGTTATCTGCCGCTGGCGGCCCTCGGATCGGCCATGGCTTCCCTGACCATCGGCGCGCGTGCCGGCATTCCCGGTGGGTCGCTGATGCTCGGTGCCATTCTTTCGTTTCTGTGCGCTCTGGAATCGGATGGCGGGTTGCCGATTTTTCTTTATTTCATGGTGGGTTCTCTGGTGGGGGGAGCCACGCTGCGGGTCTGCCGAAAACGCTATGATGTGTTGATCGCCGGATTCTGGATCGGTCTGGCTCAGGCCGTTACCGTTCCGGCGGTGGAGTTGCTGTCGGATCGTTCCCCCTCCTGGGATTGGATGCTCGGGGCCGGAGTGGCCATGACCAGTGGCCTCTTGATCGGTCTGTGGGGGCTGGCCCTGATTCCGTTGTTTGAATTTCTGTTCAACATCACCACCGATTCCCGTCTGCTGGAACTGGCCTCCGGGGATCATCCCCTGCTCAAGAGTCTGTCGCTGCGCAGTCCCGGCACCTATCACCATTCGGTGATGATGGGCAATCTCGCCGAGGCGGCGGCGGAAAACATCGGAGCCAATCCCCTCATGGCCCGCGTGATGGCTCTGTATCACGATGTCGGCAAGATGAACAAGCCCCATTACTTCGTCGAAAATCAGTCGGGAGAGAATCGGCACGATCACCTCTCGCCGTCGATGTCGGTGAAGGTGATTCAGGGACATGTCAAGGATGGGGTGGAGATGGTGCGGGAGTATAAACTCGGCGGGCCGATCCTGGAGGCGGTCACGACCCATCACGGCAACTCGCTTTTGCAATTTTTCCACAACCGGGCGGTGAATCAGGCCGCCAAGCGGGGCGAAAAAATTTGCGAGGCCGATTTTCGTTATCCCGGACCCAAGCCTCAATCCAAGGAGGGGGGCATCCTGATGATGGCCGACTCCGTGGAGGCGGCGGCCCGAACCCTGAAAACCCCCTCTCCGGCTCAGATTCAGTCTTTGGTGTCGCGGATTGTCGCCTCCAAGATTGCCGATGGGCAGTTGCAGGAGTGTCGCCTGACCCTCCAGGAGATCGCCCGCATCGAAGAGGCCTTTACCCGGGTGCTGACCCTGGGCTTTTATCATCGCCGGATCGAGTATCCGGATCAAATCAAGAAACGCGCGGAAGGAGCCCGTCAAAATGTCGGCCACGGTTCTGGTAAACCTGTCCTCTCCCCAATGGCACGCGGCTGAAGAAGAACGGGTCGCCCGGGCGGTTGTCGCCACCCTGGAGGTGGAAGGACGCACCACCGGAGAGATCGAGGTGGGCGTGCTGCTCACCGATGATGCGGAGTCGCGACAACTCAATCTGACCCATCGGGGTCTGGATCGTCCGGCCAACGTGCTGTCGTTTGCCATGGAGGACGGGGAAGAGTTCCCGGATCCCGACGATGGTCCTTTGCTGCTGGGGGATATCGTGATTCCCTTTGAAACCACTCAGGCCGAAGCCAAAGAGCTGGGCGTGACCACGGAAGCCCGTCTGATCCATCTGGTGGTGCATGGGGTGCTGCATCTGCTCGGATATGACCATGAACGCTCCCCCGAAGAGGCGGAGCGTCAGGAGGCCCGTGAGGTGATGGTGCTCGCCCGACTCGGTTTCGCCAATCCCTATGAAGCCTGATCTGTCCACCCGGCGGATCGCGCGCTGGCTGCGTCGGCGTTCGGTCGGCGGTCTGCTGCTGGCCTTTTTGGCCGGGGCGGTGTCGATGGGCGGATTCGCGCCCTCGGCGACCCCGTGGCCGACCATTGTGGGCCTGGGGATCTGGCTGCGCCTGCTGGAAGGCACCACCCCGAAACGGGGAGCCTGGTTGGGTTTTGTGTTCGGACTGGGCCATTTCATCCCCGGTCTGACCTGGCTTTGGACCAGTTTGCATCTCTACGGCAAGATTCCGGCGGTGGCGGTGGGGTTGATGATCGTCGGATTGGCGGCGATTCTCGCCGGTTATCCGGCTCTGTTCGGAGCCTTGTTGCCGCGTCTGGTCTATCGTCCCGCCTGGGTGCTGGTGGCGGCTCCGGCCTTGTGGGTGGTCACGGAGTGGCTGCGGGCCCATGTGTTGAGCGGCTTCCCCTGGAATCTGATCGGCTATGTCTGGGAATCCGCCGATACGGTGGTGCAGATCGCCGATCTGGGTGGGGTCTATCTGCTCTCCGGCCTGACGCTCTTTCTGGCTGCGCTGGTTTCCCGTCTGGCGCGCCAGGAGGTGTGGCATACCTGGAAAACGCCTCTCGCCACCGTGACCGTGGGCTTGCTGGTGTTCGGGTCCGCCTGGAGTTATGGCCGTTGGCGCATTCAGGATCTGGATGCCACCATGATTCGGGAGCAGCATCCCGCGCTGCGGGTCGCGTTGGTGCAGGGGAATATCGCCCAGGATCTCAAGTGGGATCCGAAGCGGCAGAAAGAGTGGTTGAACCGTTATCTCGATCTTTCATCCGGCCTGGATTCGCCGGTGGATCTGGTGGTGTGGCCCGAGACGGCGGCGGCTTTTTTTCTCCAGGCCGCGCCGCAGGAGTTGGAGTCGATCGTACAGGTCAGTCGCGCCCTGCATGCGCCCATCGTGACCGGTGCCCCCATGGCGGACAAGGATGAAAACAAAGAGTGGCGATTCTACAACAGCATGGTCTGGATCGATGCCCAGGAGAGCGGGGATTTTCTCCATCGTTACGACAAGCATCACCTGGTGCCGTTCGGTGAATACATTCCGTTCCGCAGGCTGGTGCCCGGCTCGTTGCAGAAATTGACCCATGGTGCCAAGGATTTCTCCGCCGGTCCGGGTCCGAAACGTCTCGATTTTCCGAAAGGTGCTCTGGGTCCGCTGATCTGCTACGAGGTGATCTTTCCCGATGAGGTGCGGGAACTGGCGATGCAGGGCGTGAGCTGGCTGGTGAATATCACCAACGATGGCTGGTTCGGCGAGGCGGCGAAACCGCAGCATCTGGCCATGGCGCGGCTGCGCGCGGTGGAAAATCGTCTGCCGATGGTGCGGGTGGCCAACTCCGGCATTTCGGCGGTCTACGACGCGCTGGGCCGGGAAAAGGGACGCATCCCCTCCAATGCCCAAGGCGCCCTCGTGGTGGCGGTCCCCCCGAAGGTCGGCGAAAGTTTCTGGAGCCGTCACGGACAGTGGGGCATCGGGGTATGGGGTGGTCTCTGCCTGCTGCTCTGGGGTGGGACGCGCCGGGCCCGTCGGGTGCCGCCGCCGGCATCGCTCTGAATCCGGTGCGCTACCGGTCGTCATCCGACACGCCGCGCCGCCCTTCCTTGATGCGACCCCGGTGATTTTTTGTGTCGAGACGGCGCGTCCGGCTTGCCCGCGTCGGGCGGGTCGCTCTGCGCCGGATCGGCTCCTGCATGGCCTGCCGGATCAGCTGATCCAGTCGATCCAGGGCATCCTGCCGGTTGCGTTCCTGGGTCCGGAAGCAGCGGGCGTCCAGAATCAACACCCCATCCGCCGTCATGCGACTTCCGGCCAGACGGATCAACCGTTCCCGGACCGACGCCGTGAGCATGGATGAGGTGGTGACATCAAAACGCAACTGAACCGCCGTCGAGACTTTGTTGACATTCTGACCGCCCGGTCCCGAGGCGCGCACGAAGGTCAGATGCAGCTCTTCCGAGGGTATTTCCAACCGCTGTAACATGCTGCCGACACTCCCGGAGGCCTATTTGCCGAACCAGGAGTGCAGCCAGAATTGCACGCTGCGGGTGGTGGCTTCCATCATCATATTGATCGGCGTCAGCATCTCTTCCCAATGTCGCAGCGACCGCTGATAGATCTCCCGTTTTTTGTACAGTTGTTCGCACTCGGCGGGAGAGAGCCTGGCACCGGGCAA
>JADGBU010000094.1:5441-6747 GCA_015231295.1 Magnetococcales bacterium
GGCGTGTCCACCGAAGAGAAGATGCCGAAAAGCGTACAGGGTCGCGCTTCACCGGTTCTGGAGCAATGGCCGTCTCCCGTGGGGGAGCGGCAGGGAATCGTCACCAGTTGTACCGGAGGCGGAAATTGCGCCCCATCTTCCACGGTTCCGAAGTCGGCGGTGTAGGAGCACCATTCGCGCACTTCCCGCATCGCCCGGATCGGGATTTGCGTGTTCTGCAACGTCTCCTCGCGGCCCCGGGACTCCCCCGAAACCAGACCGATCCGGCTCAAGACGCGCATCGGCACCGTGATCCGCAAGGCGGGACGGATTTTGCCCTGATCGTCGGTTATGGATTCAAACAGCTCTTTGTCGAGCATGGTCAATCACTTTCCCTTGTTTTCGTGTTTCAGGATGACGTTTTGGATCGCGTCCTCGATTGGTGTCACGGTGCCAGTGGTCCATCGCCTCGACCAAAGCAACTCCGGTGCCGAAGGTGCGCGTCCCTGGTTCGCCATGATCCACGGTGACTTCCCCGGACCGGATCGGGCCTGGGCATGATAGACGGTCGAAACGATGGATGAAAGCTGCGGAATTTCGATTTCGTTTCAAGGTGGTTCAGGGCTGGAGCCGTCCCGATGGTTCCGGATGTGACGCGCCAGGTATCGTGATAATTTTTTGGCATCCTCGGACCACAGATGAAAACCATCCCGGGTCACATAGTGACTGGAATCCACCGCAATCCACGCACCGCCCGCTTGTCTGAAGCCTTCGACAAACCGTTTTTCGTCAAACCCGCTGTCTTCGTTGGCGATGGTTTCCAACGCCTTCGGCATGGGGGAGCGGTGCCCGAAAACCCGAATCCCCTTTTGACGCCACTGCGAAATCTGCTCGTAAAGATGTGCAATGACCGATTCCGAAACCTGCAAATCTTTGACGAATGCGGAATATTTGTTGATATATCCCTCCCTTGAGATGACAAAGGGCTCTTCTTTCAAAAACACATTTTCCAGCCATCCGGTGTCGTTGTGCCAGACCCAAATGCCCGATCTCCCTGGATCGGTGGTGTTTGTGTCATCGCGGCGCATCATGGCGTGATACAAGGCTTTCGGGGTCGTCGGAATGAACAACTCGGGCGCGTTCATCCGGTGCAGAAAAAGATCAAGCGGATTGGCGTTTTTGTATGGGTAGTAATAGAGGTCGTTGATCAATTCGGCGTCGCGCAAACTGTCGGGCGTGATGGCCAGAAGGATTGTCTTGCGGGTCGATCGACTGTCGAGCATTTTTTCTGTCGCCTCGAACATGACCGGATTCATGGAGACGCCGG
>JADGBU010000094.1:6757-13318 GCA_015231295.1 Magnetococcales bacterium
AAATTGAAAATGCGCATCTCCGTCAACTCTTGGGCCATGGTTTCGGGATCGAGATCGGTGGCGGCTGTCGAGTGACCGTAAAGGATCAGATCGAAGCGGTCGGGATTGTGCGCCTTGAGCGTATAATGTCTTTGGTACTCTAGGCTTTTTCTTTTGCTGTCGTGTTCTTTTGGTAAAAATCCAAGGGTCTCGATGATTGCAATTCCTGCGAGCAGGTAAAGAGCGGTGCGTAATATTGGACTGTTCCACAATGATCTCATGGTCGCACGCCTAGAACTGAAAGTAAATGAATTCCGCTTTCGGGGCTCTCAAATAGATCGACAGGATCAAAATGGCCGCCACGACGAATGGACCGCGAACCCAGGAGTGCATGCCGAATTTTTTCAGAAGCTGTTCGCCCTGAATGAAGAAATAGAGTTCACGCATGATCATGATCCCGATCAGAATGGACAGAACCAGCAGGTCACGCATGGTGATGATGGAACCGATTCCCAGTTTCAAGCCATCCTGGAACAGAAACATTTTGGTCAGTATGACGCCGATCTGATCCATGGACTCGGCACGGAAGATGAACATGGCCGCAACCACCTGCAGCATGGTGAGCATCCAGGCCAGCCATCGCCCTCCAGGCCATTTTTTCAGGTGGAGTGGCCAGCGGGTGAGGATTTCAATGCTCAGAAACAGGGCATGGGCCGCACCCCAGAGCACAAAATGCCAGGCGGCCCCATGCCACAGGCCAGAGGCAAGCATGGTGATCCATAAAATGACGAGCATGCGCCACTGTCCAACCCAGGCCGCGCCGGATCGGATCTGTTCGAGATTGCGTCGCACGAGAGGATAATAGATGTAATCGCGGAACCAGGAGGTCAGAGAGATGTGCCAGCGATTCCAAAAATCTTGCATCGAGGTGGCTGTATAGGGATGGTTGAAATTGACCATGATCTCATAGCCCATCCATTTGCCCAGGCCTCGGGCGATGTCGCTGTAGCCGCTGAAATCGCAATAGATCTGAATGGTGAAGGCCAGCGAAATGACCCACCAATACAACCCGCTGCCCTGAGTGGTCTGCTGTGCGAACGCCGCCGATACCAACGTGGCCAGTGTGTCGGCGACCACGACCTTCTTGAAGAATCCGTGTGCGATCAGTCGCAATCCTTCCCACTGATCCTCGCGGGTGCTTTTTCTGGCGGTCAGAAGTTGCGGCAGCAGGTCGCTGGCACGCACGATCGGACCGGCCATGAGTTGCGGAAACAGGGACAGATAGGCGAAATAATGGAGAATGTTGCGGGTCGGTTTGAGCTGTCCGGTAAAGACATCGATGGTATAACTCATCGACTGGAATGTGTAAAAACTGATCCCGACTGGCACCGTCCACATGAATTTCGGAACCTGATCCACCAGAGATCCGTCAAATCCGAACCAGGATGCGGCCAGGGTCAAGTTTTCTGCGGCGAACAGAAGGTATTTGAAACTGAACAGAATGCCAAGATTGCTGGCAATAGATAAAGAAAGCAGTAAATGACGCTGCCTGGGTCGGGCGACCATCCCGAGTGCGGCAAAAAAATCGATCATTCCGATGGCGATCAGCAACAACAGATATCGATAATCCCACCATCCGTAAAAAATGAAGGATGCGACAATCAGATATCCCCACCGCAGGGCGTTCGTCTGGCGGAACCAGGGCCAGAAGAGGAAAAACAAAGAGGCGAAGATCAGAAATGCCTGAGAGTTGAAAAGCATGCTTTGCTGGTTCCCTGTCTGGTATTCAGTCGGTCAACCGTTGCATCCGCTCCATCATCAACCGCAGCGGATCCGTGGTCAGATGAGGCATGGAGGCGGTTTGATCGGTCAGGGTGCGGTCCAGACGTGCCGCATCGCACGTCATATAGGGATATTGGTGCTTCAGGTGGTGACAGACCGCCTCTCCGGCGGCTTTGGCGGCGGCATATTCCGCTGCACCCGCTTCTGGCCGGTCCAGAAACAGCGTGGATGGATAAAAAATCTTGAGAGGCGTCGGATGCGGCCCGGTGCGCGCCATTCGCTTGACCGTCTCCAGGAATCCGGTGACATAATATCGGCAATAGGTCTGAAACAGCTCCGGTTTCCAGCCCCCCCAGGGATCGAGCTGAATTCTGGGCGAGGCAAAATAGAACAGATGCGTGGCACTGTCGGCCATGGGAAAGGGATCCCCTGCATCCGGGTTCAGAACGTCGTGGGCAAACAGGGTGCAGCTTCCTCCCCAGGCGCGGATCTCCTCCTGAACGCGGCGGGCATCGCGATATCCCAGGCAATGGCTGATGGCGACTTCGCCACCACCGGCAGCGATGAGTTTCGCGGTCAGTTCTCCCAGGCCCCGCGATCCGCCCACAATCAGGGCGCGCATCGCGCCCCATGAGCGGCCCCGAAGCTGGTCGTGAATCTCCTCCATGCCCGATTGCCTGACCGGAGGCGGGCAGAAAAAGGCTTCCAACTCCCCTTCCGCCCCGCTGCCGGAGAGGGCCACGACCACCCGGTCGATGCGTTCATCCACCTGGATGATGCGATAGCGCAGCGCGGAATCTCCGGGCCATGCGTGGTCGAATCGGATCGAAAAGCCGGCAAAGAGTGCGTCGCGTCCAGGGCACTCCATGCCGATGAGGCGCGTGGCCGCCAGCAGAACCGCCAGAGCCTGCGCATGCAGACCCCGTTCCAACGCCGGAAAAAGCGCGGCCAACAAATGGCGGTCGAGCACGGCGCGACTCTGCCCCGACAGATCTCTGACCTGTTCGAGGGTGCGTACCTGGCAGATGTCGGGAAACGGGGCTTCGGGCGCGGCGATCCGGGAGTCGTCCTCTTGGGAAGGGCGATCAACCCAACTCACCTGCATGCGACCGCTTTTTCGACCCTCGGCGCGCAGGGTCCAGCGCAGCCGATGATCGGTTGCCTCATCCAGATTCACCACCATCGATGCGCCGCTCGGCACGGGCCGAAAAAATTGTACCTGGATGGATGACAAGGCAATCGGCTGCGGATTGTTGGCAAGCCACTGCTCCAGAACCGCCAAGCAGGTGTGCATGCCATGCACCACCGTTGTCCCGAATCGCATGCGACGCGCCATCTCCGCATTCAGATGCAGCGGGTTGTAGTCGCCGGACAACCGGGCAAAGCGCAGGCTCTCTTCGATCGGAATGCGCAGGGTGAAGGGGAGCGTCTGCATGCCGGCGATCAGTCGATGAGGGTCATGGGCAAGGGAACCGGTACAAAATCGGCGACGCGGAAACGCCAACGGGATGCGGTGGCGGTTTCGGATACAGAAACGAATCCCAAATTTTTGTAGTGATCCCTGACCAGTCCGTTGCGATCCGTGGCCATATATTCTCCGGTCAGGGTGGAGACGCCAGCCTGTCGCGCCGCGCGCACCAGGGCGGCAAAGATGGCCTGTTCCACACGTCGGTTGATCACCCGGCAACTCATGAGCCAACTGTCGATGTGCCATGCGTCCGGATTCTTATCGACAATCACCACGCTGATCATGCCGTTGTCGCCAAAACGATCCGTCAGGCGCGCTTGAAGGGTAAACTTCGCGGCATCCTGCTCCATGGCCTCGACCTGGGATTCGGTATAACGTCTGGTCGTCAGATTGAATTGATTGGTTTTGTTGATCAGTTGCGCAATCCTGGAACGTCCGGTCGCGTCGAAGGGGGACAGATGCATCCGCATTTCCAACGAGTCGAGAAAGCTGTCCAGATCGTGATGGTGCTCCCGTTCCCGATCACGAGCCCGATTGTCCCGATATTGATCGGCGCGCATGCGGTCATCCGCAGTGACGTGGATGGTTTCGAAGTATCCGCCGGCCAGGGTGGTGCGGGCGTACAGGGCCGGATCCTCCGGGAGTTCCGGGACCGCCACTTCGGGCAGAGCCTGCCGGATCCGGGCGCGTTCGACCGGATTGTCATCGAGAAAGACCAGACTGTCGATGCCGATGTTGAGGCGTTCGGCGATGATCGGCAGATTGGTGGCCTTGTCTTGCCAGTTGGCCACGAAAAGCGCGATATCCGAGGGTCTCAGGCACATGTCCGGATGATTCCGAAAGGGCAGCCATGCGGTCTGTTCCTCATTCTTGGAACAGACCGCCAGGATGATGCCGCGATTGCGCAGATCCAGAGCCATCCGCTGAACGGTTCGATAGGCTTCGCCCAGGGGATCGCCTTCGGCCAGAATGATCTTTTCGGGTCCATCGTCACCGATCACGCCACCCCACAGGGTGTTGTCCAGATCCAGCACCAGACATTTGCGACTCTTTCCCAACAGGGCCGCGATCAGTCGTGCCACATGCTCGGCGTAAAGCGGCACGCATGGTTGAGAAAAAGCCAATCTGGCCTGATTCCAAGCCCCCGGATCATGCCAATGCGACACACCCACGGCGGCGGCCAATCCGGCGACATCCAGCAACAGTTCCGACGAGGCGTGCGCACGAGTCGCCAGGGTGCCATTGAAACGATCGATGTGGGATCGCAAGGTGTGCGGAAGGCGTGGCTCCAGCGAGCCGAACAGGGTTTCCGGCGGTTGCGCCAGAGTTTGCAGGATGATCGCCTTGCAGCCTTGTTCCAGGAACGCCCGGCTCATGGTATCCAGTTGCGCCAGGGATTCGGCCACCGGATCGGAGGGCCCCTCTTGCGGCTCGAACCGCTCCCGGAACGCCAGACCGCGATGATCCACGGCCAGCAGCACGCCATCCAGTTGCATTCGGCGGAGCGGTGATTCGGGATCCAGGGCCGCCTGGATGGTTTGTCCGAAGTCGGCGGCAAACAGTTCGAGATTGATCCCGTGACGCAATGCGCTGGCCTCCAGGCAGGGAATCAGCAAACCCGTGGTGGCGTTGCTGATCACGCCCAGGCGGAAGCCGGGAAGGCCATGATCCACCGTCTCGGCGCGCACCTTGCGCCAACGTTTGGAGAGTCTGGTCAGTTGATTGAGATCCAGACTGAAACCGGAGAGTTCCCGCAGCGCGGTTATCCGTTGGATACCGGAAAGCCCGGTTGCCACCTCGCATCGTTGCGCGAAATCGTCCGGCGCCTTGGGGAGCCAGGGCAGATGTTCCAGCCGCCAGGAGGTCATGGTTCGGATTGGGGGCGGATGGCGTGCGCGGTCATGCGATTCACATCAGGCGGTCCGCTTGGAGAGGATGAGCTGAATCAACCAGCCGACATTCTGAACATGTCCGATTTCATGGCTGGCAAAACGGATGGCGAAGGCTTTCTCGACGGCCATGAACATTCTCAGATTGCTTAAACTGTCCCAGGATTCGATATCTGCCGGGGTGGTCTGTTCGGTCAGTTGGATGGTCGAATCATCGAACACCTCTTTGAATAGTTCTGTCAGTGGATGCAGAATATTCAGCGTATCCTGGAGGGTCGGGGCAGGCATGGGGGCGTGACTCGCGCAGTTTGGTTTACGAGAAGAGCAGCTTGATCGAGATTATACAAATCTGCTCTCAAACTCAAGCGCGGATATAAATGCGGGTGTTTTCTCACGCAAGGTCGCGCGTTGCGCGCCGGCCATTCGTTTCAACCCGCCGCCATCAGAATGTGACTCGCCGACAAGGAACGGACATTCAAGGTGGCCACGGTCACGGCGGCCAGGGAGCCGTTGCCATCCGCGTCATATTTGAGCACGCCGGTGCCGGTGTTGAACAAGAATCGTTGGTTGCCGGAATTGGCCGCACCGGTGCTGCTGGCACGAAAGCGGAACGATGCCAATGGACCGGTGGCCAGGTTTCCGAAGGCCGCGCTGACCAGGAGCAATCGATCCGCTTCGGCGGCACTGAAATCGGTGATCGTGTCGCCCAACTCCGTCGGCGTCAGGAATTTGAATTGATCGGCCTCCGCGCCTCCCGTCAGGAGGTCGCGGCCAGAGCCGCCGATGAGCAGATCCGCTCCGGAACCGCCGTCGAGCGTGTCGGCCCCGGATCCACCCGAAAGGCGATCCTGGCCGGAGCTGCCCGACAGCGTATCGTTGCCGGACTCTCCCCAAAGTTCATCCGCGCCCAGTCCGCCGGAGAGCCGGTCATCGCCGGAACCGCCGCGCATGAGGTCGTTGCCCGTTCCGCCATAAAGCCGGTCAAAACCATCCAGAGCGGTGATCACATCATCGCCATCCAGACCATACAGCGATTCCGACAGGTTGGTGCCGACCAGAGAATCGTTGCCTTCGGTTCCGGTGACATCAACCGCCTGAGTGGTGAAGCGGTGGGAATCGAGCCCGGCATAGGCGTTGCCGGCCAGATCCAGGAGCGTCCCGGCGGCGCAGACCACCTGATATCGGGTATTGTGGGCCAGATTGGCCGTGGGATCGATCGTCAGTTGGGTGCCCGACAGGGAGAGGCGGGAGCTGGTCGCGATATCGAAGGATTCGATGACCGTGCCGAGCGCGTCTTTGATCTGAAGAAGACCGCTGCCGCGTTTCACCGCTTCGTTGAAGGTCAGCACGATGTTGGCATCGGTCAACACCCCGATGGCGTTGCTATCGGGCGTGAACGAAACCACCGTCGGCGCACTTTTGTCTACCGTCAGCATGGCCGTG
>JADGBU010000095.1:0-7497 GCA_015231295.1 Magnetococcales bacterium
CAAATACTCCTATCCGGATATCGCCCACGAGTTCGGAGGCCGCAATCATACCACGGTGCTTTACGCCGTGGACAAGATCGCCTCTCAGCAACAGGTGGATACCGATCTGGAACAGGCGGTCACGACTCTGGCCGCCATGCTGCGCAAATGAAAACGCCGCCCGTGGAGTGGTCTTGATCATTCAACGTCAACCAAGGCTTTGGCACCATGGAATTCTTCATCGACCGTGACCCTTTCCTGAAAGTTCTGGCACGCATTCAGACCGTGGTGGAACGGCGCAATACCATGCCGATTCTGGGCAACGCCCTGCTGGAGGTCGCGGAGGGGCGTCTGACCGTTTCGGCCACCGATCTGGAGGTGTCGGTGCGGACCGTCACCGAGGTGGAAGCGGTGGTGGATGGCGCGCTGACCGTGGGAGCCCGGGTGCTGTTCGACGTGGTGAAGGAGCTGCCCCCCAAGGCGATCCGACTCCGCAAAGAGGGCGAACGGCTCCTGTTGACCTGCGATCGGGCCCGTTTCGATCTGGCCACGCTTCCGGCGGCTCAGTTTCCCGGCATTCCCGGTCCCGAGGGGGAGTTCCGGCTGATGATGGCCCGTGGACAGTTCGTCACCATGCTCGAAAAAACCCAGTTCGCCATGTCCACGGATGAAACCCGGTATGTGCTCAACGGCATTTTCGTGCAAGTGACCGCCTCCGACGATCCGGAACAGCCGGGCCGCATCCGCATGGTGGCCACCGATACCCATCGCATGGCCATGGTCGAGCAGCCTCTGGAGTTTCCCCTCCCCGAGAGCCGCGAGGTGATCTTGCCCAAAAAGACCGTCTACGAAATCCGTAAACTCCTCGAAGAGGATGATCAGGATCCGGAACTGATTCTGGGCAGTGGTCACGTTCAGGTGATCAAGCCGGATTTTTCGCTGGTGTCGAAGGTGGTGCAGGGACGGTTTCCCGATTGGCGGCGGGTGGTGCCCACCGGCAACACGGTGCGTCTGACCACCGCCCGAGAGGCGTTCCATCAGGTGGTGAAGCGGATTTCCACCCTCTCCCACGAAAAGACCCTCGGGGTGCGGTTGATGATCGAGGAGAATCGCATGCGGATCGTTTCGGTCAGCCCGGATCAGGAGGAGGCCGAAGAGGAGATGGCCATCACCTTCGACGGCGCGGAACCCATGACCATCGGGTTCAACGCCCGCTATCTGCGCGAGATTCTGACGGTGCTGTCCGGGGAGACGGCGCAATTCTCCTTCAAGGACGATGAATCCCCGGTGCTGGTCTACGATCCCGAGCGGGGGGATGCCCTGTTCGTGCTGATGCCCATGCGGGTGTGACCCGTTTTGCCGCCGACCGGAGGGAGTGGCGTGGCTCATGCTGTTGGAATGGCTCCAGTTGCGGGATTTTCGCAACATCGCCGAAGCCTCGCTGCGGTTTTCTCCGGGACTCAATCTGATCACCGGTGATAACGGTCAGGGCAAGAGCAATCTGCTGGAGGCGGTGGGATTGCTGGCCACGGGTCGTTCGTTTCGCAAGTCTCCCGCCGCCCAGTTGCGACGGTGGCAGCAGCCCTGGTTCCGGGTGACGGGAGAGGTGCGCTCGGCGGGCGGGTGTCGTTCGCTGGATGTGGTGGGCGAACCGGGACGACAGATTTTCCGGCTCGACGGCAAGCCGATGGAGTCGGTCTCCCGCATGGAGCGGGTGCTGGTGGCGGTGATCATCACTCCGGAAACCCCGTTGCTGGTGCGGGGCGGACCGGGGGAGCGTCGGGCGTTTCTCGACTGGGTGATCTTCTGCGCCGACCGGCGGCACGGCGAGGAGTCCCGAGGCTATCAACTGGCGTTGCGGGCCCGGTTGCGGTTGTTGAAGGATTTTGGCCGGGATGACCGGGAACTCGATGCCTGGGAGGCCCAGTTGGCCCATCTGGGTGCCCGGATCGCCGGAAGGCGTCATCGGGCGGTGGCCCATCTGGCCCGGATGCTGCCGCCGTTGCTGGAGGGGCTCGGTCTGGCTCCGGAACGGTATACCATGGCGTTGGCCGGAGATCTTGCGGGAGATCTGGCCCAGGGAGCCTCCCTGGAAAGCGTGGCGGCCCGTCTGCGGCTCGAACTGGCCCGCAGCCGGGAACGGGATCGGCTCACCGGCACCACCGGCGCGGGACCGCATCGCGATGAGCTGGACTTGAAAATGTCGGGACATCCGGTTTCGCGTTTCGGGTCGCGGGGGCAGCAGAAGCGGTTCGCCTTCGCCCTGAAACTGGCGGAAGCCGGATGGCTGCAAGAGTTGCTGGGAGACTCCCCGGTGATGGTGTTGGATGATCCGGTGGCCGAACTGGATCGGGAGGGGGCGAAAGGGTTGATGAAGCTTATATCCGGTCAGGGCAGGCAGGTGTTCGTCGCCGCCCGTGAGGCCGGAGAGATCCCGTGGCCGGATGGGGGATCGGTGGAACATCCGGTGGTTGCGGGAGTATTTCAAGTCAGCACGGAGCAAGGGAATTCATGACCACATCGGAAGAGAACGCCCTGGCCGCGAATGCAGCCGGCGAGTATGGCGCGGACAGCATCAAGGTCTTGAAGGGGCTGGAGGCGGTTCGCAAGCGTCCCGGCATGTACATCGGCGATACCGATGACGGCACCGGATTGCATCATATGGTCTTCGAGGTGGTGGACAACGCCATCGACGAGACGCTGGCCGGTTATTGCGATCGAATCGACGTGGTGTTGCACATCGACGGTTCGGTGTCGGTGCGGGACAACGGACGCGGCATTCCCACCGAAGTCCATCAGGAAGAGGGACGCTCCGCCGCCGAAGTGATCATGACCGTGCTGCATGCCGGGGGCAAGTTCGATCAGAACTCCTACAAGGTTTCCGGCGGATTGCACGGGGTGGGGGTTTCGGTGGTCAACGCCCTCTCCGAACATTTGGAATTGACCATCCGGCGCAATGGCGAGGTGTGGCACCAGGAGTATCGGGAAGGGGATCCGGTGGCCCCGATCCGGCGGATCGGCGAAACCAAGGGAACCGGCACGATGGTGCTGTTCCGGCCCAGTCGTCAGGTCTTCACCGACATCACCTTCTCCTTCGACATTCTGTCGCAGCGGTTGCGGGAGTTGTCGTTTCTCAACTCCGGCGTGAACATTTACATCCGCGAGGAGGCCACCGAAAAAGAGCATCATTTTCATTACGAGGGGGGCATCCGTTCGTTCGTCGAGCATCTGAACCGGGCCAGAACCCCTCTGATGACCCCGCCGATCTACTTTTCCGAGTTGAAAGGGTTGATCCAGGTCGATGCCGCGTTGCAGTGGAATGACTCCTATCAGGAAAATGTTTACTGTTTCACCAACAACATTCCGCAGCGGGATGGGGGTACCCATCTGATCGGTTTCCGTTCGGCGTTGACGCGGATTCTGAATCAATATGCCTTGTCGATGGGTTTTCTCAAGAAGGACAAGGGCGCGACCCTGGCGGGAGAGGATTGCCGGGAAGGATTGACGGCGGTGTTGTCGATCAAGGTTCCGGATCCGAAATTTTCCTCGCAGACCAAGGAGAAACTGGTCTCTTCCGAGGTGCGCACCGCCGTCGAAGGGGTGATGGCTGAGCATCTGGCGACCTATTTCGAGGAGCATCCCCAGGAGGCGCGGCGGATTCTCGCCAAGACCGTGGAAGCGGCCACCGCCCGTGAGGCGGCCCGCAAGGCGCGTGAGTTGACCCGTCGCAAGAGTGCTTTGGAAATCTCCTCGTTGCCGGGCAAGCTGGCGGATTGTCAGGAGAAGGATCCCGCCTTGAGCGAACTCTATCTGGTGGAGGGGGACTCCGCAGGCGGTTCGGCCAAGCAGGCGCGGGATCGGAAGTTTCAGGCCATCCTGCCCCTGAAAGGCAAGATTCTCAACGTGGAAAAGGCCCGTTTCGACAAGATGCTCTCCTCCGCCGAGGTGGGCACCCTGATCACCGCGTTGGGAACCGGCATCGGGGCGGAAGAGTACAACATCGCCAAACTGCGTTATCATCGCATCATCATCATGACCGACGCGGATGTGGATGGCTCGCACATCCGCACGTTGTTGTTGACCTTTTTCTTTCGGCAATTTCCGGAGATCATCGAGCGGGGCTATCTGTACATCGCGCAACCGCCTTTGTATCGTCTGGCGCGGGGCAAGACCGTGCGCTATCTGAAAGATGAAGAGGCGTTGGTCGAGTTGTTGCTGGAAGGCGGTCTGGAAGGGGTCGAGTTGATGAATGCGGCGGGTGGATTGGTCGCCGGAGAGCTGGATGCGGTGGTGCGGGAAGCGCGACGCTATCAGGTGTTGTTGGAGCGGTTGTCCCGTCGTTTCGATCGGCGGCTGGTGGTGGCGGCGGCGGAGCGGGTCCGGGTGATGGCAGAGCAATTGGTGGAGCTCGACAGCGCGCAGCAGATCGCCGAACGGTTGCGCGCCGTGTTGGATGTCGAGGAGGGGGCGGGTCGTTTGACGGTGTTGGTGGAGCCGGAGTTGGAGAGCGGTTCTCATGCGTTGGTGATCCGGCGCACCGTACACGGGGTGCCGTTGGAGATGCGTCTCGATGATCTGCTGATCCGTTCTCCGGAGTATCGGGAGATGTTTCAGTTGGCCGGGCGCATCGCGGGCCGGTTAGGAGAGCAGCCCCGGTTGCGCAAGGGATCGCAGGAGATTCCGGTCAACGGGTTGGAAGCGTTGTTGGGTTGGGTGCTGACCGAAGGTCGCAAAGGGTTGTCGATTCAGCGATACAAAGGTCTGGGTGAAATGAATCCCGAGCAGTTGTGGGAGACCACCATGGATCCGACCATTCGCATTTTGTTGCAGGTTCGGGTGGAAGATGCCATCGAAGTGGATTCGGTGTTCACCACGTTGATGGGAGATGCGGTGGAACCAAGACGGGAGTTCATCCAGTCCAATGCGTTGAACGTGGTCAATCTGGACGTCTGAGTCGGACAATCATCGAGAAAAAAGAAGGGGTCTGGGGGATTCTTCCCCCAGGGTCTTTCTGCGTACCTCATGCGTGGTGTATGCAAGTGAACGAGAAATCTGATGATTGATTCTGAAACCATTCAGGCCGCAGGGCGTTTGCTGAGTGAAACCGCCGGACAGGCGCGGGTGATTTTGTTTGGTTCTTATGCGCGAGGTGATGCGCGAGAAGACTCGGATTTGGACTTTCTGGTCATCCAACCTCTGGTGACGGATCGATTGCGGGAAATGACGCGTCTGCGTCAGGCTTTGAGGCCTCTGCGGGTTCCTGTGGACATACTGCTTTGTTCAATACAGGAAATGGCTGAACTGGGGAATTTGTCAAACGGGGTGATTCATTGGGCTTTGCGCGAAGGGGTGACGGTTCATGACACCTTGGGATAGTGCCCGGCGACTCTTCGAGAAGGCAGACCAGGACCGGAAAATTTTTCATGCGATCAAGCATATTCCAGATATTGAGGACGAATCGATCTGTTTTCATGCGCAGCAGGCGGTTGAAAAATGTTTGAAGGCCGTGTTGATGGAAAAGGGCGTATCGTTTCGCCGCACTCATGATCTGGATGAATTGGTTGATCTGATTATTGACGCAGGCATTACATTTCCCTTTGATCCCAATCAATTCAGCCTGTTGAATCCCTTTGCCGTACAATGGCGTTATGAGGATTTGGATATCGGGGGTTTGGATTTGGTCGAAGCGGAACATATGATGGAAAAGGCCTATTTTTGGGTTAAGGGCGTTCTGGATTTGGAAGTGTGAGTTTTTGTTCCGCTCCTGTTGGCCATTGTTTTTTCAATAGAAGCTTTTTCTTGGATTGTTGATTAGAGGTGGATCTGGTTCGATGGGTGATTTTGTCACGCCGATCGGTTCTTATTGGTTGCAGACCCGTGGTGATCGGATCACCGCTTTGCTTGCGCATCCTCCGGCGGAAGCGGCGGACTCCGGATTGTGTCAGCGGGTCGGCGCGTGGCTGAACGAATATTTCGCCGGTCGATTTCCCGCGCTCGACTCGCTGCCTTTGAGCCCGGAGGGCACTGATTTTCAGCGTCGGGTTTGGGAGGCGTTGCGGTTCATCGCTCCCGGTCGGGTGGAAACCTATGGCTCGCTCGCCAAGCGGTTGAACAGCGCTCCGCGAGCGGTCGGAGGGGCTTTGGCGGCCAATCCCATTCCCATTTTACTGCCCTGTCATCGGGTGGTGGCGGCCAATGGCGCGTTGCGGGGTTACAGTGCCGAGGGGGGGCTGAACTCCAAACGGTTGCTGTTGGCCCTTGAAGGGATTCCCATGATCGAAAAAAAAACGGGCATCTGGGAGATTCTCCCCTCCGGGATCCATTAGAGGAGAGGAGATCGCGGGGGCGGGTTGCGCTCTCGTCGAACGCATCCCGTGCCCTTCCTTGTGGCGACGAGCAAGAGCCGTTCACCATCGACCGCCAGAACCTTCCCCCGTGACGGATTTCTTTGGGTCTCGCCTTCATCCTTCGTCCTTCGTCTTTTCTCCTTCAGGTAAAATTCAGATCAGGCGTTCCGCGAACGGCGGCCCGGTCGGTTGGAGCCGATCAGGGGCCCATGGCCTCTGCATGCCGTCTTCGGACCCGATTCACGTCCGCGTCACAAAAAGATTTTATTTTTCGGGCAAAATCGCATATCTTGAGTGGGATATTTTTTTCAATATATGTAAAAAAACGCATGCTTGCTTTTTATTGCGACACTTCACCGGATGCATCCTATTGGCGGAGTCATGATAAACCATGAATGAATGGCGCGAGCAACTCAAAAATCAGGTCAACACCCTGGAAAAACTGGAGCGGTTCATTCAGGTTTCGCCGCAGGAGCGGGAGGCCATCCAGGCTCACAAAAACACCCGCTGGGGCACCACCCCCCATTTCGCCAGCCTGATGGACAAGGAAGATCCCGAATGTCCGATCCGCAAACAGGTGATCCCCTCGCTGCTGGAGTTGGAAAATCAATTCGGCATGGAGGGCTATCTGGTCTGGAAGGAAAATCGCAGCACCGAAGAGAAACGACCCGACTCCATCGCCCGACAATATCGGGATCGGGTGGCCTTCACCGTCACTCAGACCTGCGGCATCTACTGTCGCCACTGCTTCCGCCGGGAAATGACCATCGACAAGGTGCTCAAACTGCGGCTCGATGTGGATGAAGGCCTGAGCTGGATCGCGCAACACCCGGAAGTCCGCGATGTGCTGATCACCGGCGGCGACCCTCTGCTGCTGTCGGATGACGAAATCGAATACCTGATCCGCAAACTCCGGGAGATCCCCCACGTCGAAATGATCCGCTTCGGCACCCGTCTGCCCGTGGTGCTGCCGCAACGCATCACCCCGGAGTTGATCAAACGACTCGCCGGATATCACAAGGTGCCGATCTGGATCAATACCCAGTGCAACCATCCCAAGGAGCTGACCGAATTGACCGCCCGTGCGGTCTACGATCTGGCCACCTGCGGCATCAACGTGGGCAATCAGGCGGTGCTGCTCAAGGGGATCAACGACACGGTGGAGGTGTTC
>JADGBU010000095.1:7595-8409 GCA_015231295.1 Magnetococcales bacterium
CCACTTCCGCACCCCGCTGGAAAAAGGCGCGGAACTGATCCGCGACGCCCTGCGGGGCCATACCACCGGATTGGCCCAACCCCTGTATGTGGTGGCCACCAATATCGGTAAAATTCCGATCATGATCAACGACTCGATCGTCGAGAAGGACGATCGACGCTATCTGCTCAAAAATCACGATGGCCGCTTCACCGAACTGCCGGTCATTGCGTGAACGCATCACCGCCGATCATCACTCCATAACCCGTTCAAGCGACTCCCGATTCAGGCACAAGGGCTTTCCATGACCAATCCGACTCCATCCCTCCCGGATACCTCTCCCCAATCCCCACGCGCCCGGCAGGAGCCGCTGGCCATCATCGGCATGGGGTGTCGTTTTCCGGGAGGCTCGCACAGCCCCGCCGCCTTCTGGGAGATGTTGCGACAAGGCCGCGACGGGGTGATCGAGACCCCCCCGGAACGCTGGAGCCTGGGCCGCTTCTGCGATCCGGATCCCACCCGCCCCGGCAAGATGCCGGTGCGTCGGGGCGGCTTCCTGCAACAGCCGATCGATGGCTTCGATCCCCTCTTTTTCGGCATCTCCCCCAGAGACGCCCAGGCGATGGATCCGCAACAGCGTCTGCTGCTGGAGGTGGTCTGGGAGGCCTGTGAAGACGCGGGCCTCGACATGGAGCACATGAGCGGTTCGGATACCGGCGTCTACATCGGCGGCTTCATGCAGGATTTCACCGCCATCATTCTCAACCCCTACAACCGCCCGCTGCTCAACAACAGCTCGGCCATCGGGGTCAATCTGGCCATGCTGGCCAATCGC
>JADGBU010000095.1:8738-11025 GCA_015231295.1 Magnetococcales bacterium
CGCCACCGGAGCCAACCAGGATGGCCACACCAACGGCATCACCGTGCCCAGCGGACCGGCCCAGCAGGCCCTGATCCGCAAAGTCTGCGCCTCGGCCCGCATCGATCCCACCCAGGTGCGCTATGTGGAAGCCCACGGCACCGGCACCCCTTTGGGTGATCCCACCGAGTGCAAAGCCCTCGGACAGGTCTACGGCCTGGGTCGCCCGGAGGAGCGTCCCTGTCTGGTTGGTTCGGTCAAATCCAGCATCGGACATCTGGAGGCCGCCGCCGGCATCGCCGGAGTGATCAAGGCGGCCTTGTGTCTCCATCATCGCCAGATCCCCCCCCAGGCCAATCTGGAAACCCTCAATCCCAACATTCCCTTCGCGGAGCTGCGACTGCGGGTCTCCCAAACTCTGCAACCCATGCCCGACGGAGAAGGCCCGGCCCTGGTGGCGGTCAACTCTTTCGGTTACGGCGGCACCAACGCCCACGCGATTCTCTCGGAAGCCCCGGAATCCGCCCCCCCGGTCGCGGAAAGCACCCCAGAACAGGCGTGGCTGATCCCCCTGTCGGCGCGCTGCGAGGCGGGACTCAAGGCCCAGGCCCGAGGATGGCTCGACTGGCTCGAAGGGTGCGATCCTCTGCCGTCCCTGTCCCGACTGGGCCGAACCGCCGGAGCCCGGCGTACCCATCACGACCACCGCCTGGCGATCGTGGCCAACGACACCCCGGAGCTGATCGAACGGTTGCGCGCCGTCACCGCCCCCGACGCCCTCTCTGCGCCGCAAAGCCGACTCACCAAAAAACAGGCGCAGCGTCCGGTATTGGTGCTCACCGGCATGGGGCCCCAGTGGTGGGCCATGGGTCGGCAACTGCTGGAAGAGGAGCCCCTGTTCCGCCAGACCGCCGAAACCATCGACGCCCGCTTCCGGCAGATCGCCGGATGGTCGATTCTGGAAGAGATGCGTCGCCCGGAGTCCGAATCGCGCATCACCGAAACCCGTTTCGCCCAACCCGCCAATTTTGTGGTTCAGGTGGGACTCTTCACCCTGATGCGCGCTTGGGGCGTGGAACCGGGTGCCATCGTGGGTCACAGTCTCGGGGAGGTGTCGGCGGCCTACATCGCCGGAGCCCTGAGCTTCGAAGACGCCATTCTGGTGAGCTATCACCGCAGCCGCCTGCAACAAAAGGCGGTCGGCGCGGGAAAAATGCTGGCCGTGGGACTCCCCCCGGAACAGTGTACCCCTCTGCTCGCCCCCCACGGCGGCAAGGTGGTGATCGCGGCCATCAACAGTCCCACTTCGAGCAATCTCGCCGGGGACGCGGCGGCTCTGGCGGTCATCGCCCAGCAACTGGATGGCCAGGGGGTCTTCAACCGCTTCCTGCGGGTGGACATCCCCTATCACAGCCCGGCCATGGATCCCCTCAAGCCGGAACTGCGCGAAGCCCTGCGGGAGATTCAACCCCGCGTGCCCACGTTGCCGCTCTACTCCACCGTCACCGGTCTGCCGGTGGAGGGCGCGACCTGGGATGCGGAATACTGGGTGCAAAATCTCCGGGAACCGGTGCTCTTCGCCGCCGCCGTCTCCCGTCTCATCCAGGATGGTTATGGATTGTTCGTGGAGGTCGGTCCCCATCCGGTGCTCGGCACCTCGATTCAGGAGTGTCTGAGCCAGCGGGGCGCGGTCGGAGAGACCCTGTTCACCCTCAACCGCACCAAACCGGAACGGATCACCCTGCTGGAGTGTCTCGGCAAACTCTACGCCTGCGGCTATCCCCTGGAGTGGGCGCGTCTCTATCCGGAGGCGTGGGAAAGCCATCTGCCACTGCCCCTCTATCCCTGGCAGCGGGAACGCTATTGGCCCGAAAGCGAACTGGCCCTGCGGGATCGTCTCTATCCGGTGGAGCACGCCCTGCTCGGCTTCAAGGTCAACGCCCCCCGCCCCACCTGGGAGAGCCAGTTGAATCCCGCCCTGGTGCCGTTTCTCAGCGATCACCGGGTGGAGGGCTCGGTGGTCTTTCCCGGCGCGGGATATGTGGAGCTCGGCCTGTCGATCCATCGCCTCGTGGCCCAGGATGAACCCTGTCTGCTGGAACGGTTGCAGTTTCATCAGGCTCTGGTGATCGGTCCCGAGGGCGAGGCGACGCTGCGCATGAGCTTCGATCCCAAAAGCCGTCAATATACGGTCCACAGTCAGCGGGGCGAACAGCCCGATCACTGGACTCTGCACGCCTCCGGCACCCTCTCCGCCGAACCGTTGGGAGAGCCCTCCCATCTGGAAATGGCACCGCTGCACCGTCTC
>JADGBU010000095.1:11035-13301 GCA_015231295.1 Magnetococcales bacterium
GGCTGGAGCCTTCACCGATCTACGCGCAACTCGACGCCACGGGACTCCATTACGGTCCCTGGTTCCGTGGTCTGCGCCAGATCCGCCGGGGAGAGAACGCGGTCCTGGTTCAGGTGGGTGCCCATGAGGCCTGGCGTTCCGAAGATGACGCCCATCGGCTCCATCCCACCCTGCTCGACACCTGTTTCCAGGCCCTGATGATCACCATGAAGCCGGAAGATGGACTCTATCTGCCGGTGGGAATCGAACGGTTGCGGTTCTACGCCACCCCGGAGAAGCTCTTCTGGTGTTTCATCCAGGTCACGGATCACAATGCCCGATTCATCGAATGCGACCTGACCTTGTGCGATGAAGAGGGGCGCGTCTACGCCGAATTGGAAAAATTGCGCTGCAAGGCGGTCCCCAGAGGCCAGAACGATGAGGAGAACTCCCTCGACGCATGGCTCTACCGCCTCTCCTGGGAGCCGACCGCCCGTCCCACCGCCGCGACCGCCCGCGACGAAACCGGCCTGCCGATCGTCATTCTGGAGCGGCAGGGCGAGCATGGCGAAAAACTGGCTCACCAACTGACCGAAGCGGGTGCGGCGCGGGTGGTGCGTCTGGATACCCCGCTTCCCGCCCTGGCGGAGGCGTTGACGGCCCTCGGTCCCTGTCGCGCCGTGATCGGATTGTGGGGCGTGGAATCGATCTCTTCCCCGGAAGAGGATCCGGTCGGGATGGCTTGTGTCATCGACACCTTGGGGTTGGTGCAGACTCTGGTGCGAAACGGCGCGGACGGAAGTCCCGCCAGCGCGCCCCGGCTCTATCTGGTGACGCGGGGAGCGCAACCGGTTCGGGAAGGGGCCGCGCTGACCGGATTGCGGACCGCTCCGCTGATCGGACTGGCGCGGGTCGCGGCCAGCGAACAGCCGGGATTGCGCTGCACGGTGCTGGATCTCGATTCGGTGGCCTCTGACGCCGCCTGGCAGGAGGTGGCCCGCGAAGTGCTCGCCGATCTGCCGGAAAGCGAAGTGGCCTGGCGTGACGGAGAGAGAGTGGTCAACCGTCTGGTGCGGGAGAACGCCGCAACCCTGAGCCAAAAACAGATCGGTCAGAACGACGACCACGGCGAACGCCCCCCCTTCGTGCTGGAGTTGGCCCGTCCCGGAGCCTTAAGCTCGTTGCAACTGCGGGCCTGTGAACGGCGTCCGCCGGGACCGGGCGAGGTGGAGATCGAGGTTCACGCCGCCGGAATCGGCATGCGGGATCTGATCCGCCTCACCCAGAAGGATCCCGAAGGGGCGCAGGGCAAGACCTTCTTCGGTGATGGCATCGGCATGGAGGTGTCGGGTATCGTGACTCGCGTGGGTCCGGGGGTGCAGACCCTGACCCGGAATCAGGCGATCCTGGCCATTCTGCCGGGCGGCTTCCGCTCTCACATCACCCTGCCGGTCAACGCCATCTGGACTCTGCCGCGACCGGATCGCATCGGCGACGCCGAATGCGGCGGCTTGCCCATGGCTTTTCTGGCCGCCTATTTCGGGCTCTATCGGGCCTATCTGGGGGCCGGGGAGCGGGTTCTGATCCACGGGGCCCATGGCGACATGGGATTGGCGGCGATTCAGGTGGCCCAATGGCGAGGCGCGGAGATTTTCGTCACCGCCGATACCCCGGAAAAACGTAAATATCTCCGTTCGTTGGGTCTGCGGCATGTTTTCGACAGCCGTTTTCCCACCTATGTGGAGCAGATCATGACCACGACCGAAGAACGGGGCGTGGATGTGATCTTCAACACCCTGGGGGGAGAGGCGGGCCAGAAAAGCGTGCTCGCTCTGGCTCCCTTCGGACGCTTCGTGGAACTCGGCGAGTATGTCGCCCGCAAGGAGACCTCCTGGAATCTGGCCGGAGTGGAGCGCAACATCAGCTTCATGTCGGTGGATCTGGATCATCTGGCCCGTCGCCGGGAGATCATGCCGGTGCTGCTCGAAGAGATTTCCGAACAGTTCCGCAATGGCACCTTTAAACCGATCCATACCCATGTCTTTCCCGCCGATCGGGCCGCCGAGGCGTTCGAACAGGTGCAAAACGGTCAACTGGGCAAGGCGGTGCTGGATATGCGTGGCACCGCCCCTTTGACCATCCTGCCGCAACGCAAGGAACCCCCTTTGTTCCGGGGCGATGGCACCTATCTGATCACCGGCGGTTTCGGAAGCTTCGGATTGAAGCTGGCCGCCTGGATGGGCGGTCAGGGGGTCCGGCAACTGGTGTTGACCGGTCGGCAGGGGGC
>JADGBU010000096.1:0-9229 GCA_015231295.1 Magnetococcales bacterium
CACGATTGGGCAGGTTTCCAATCCGGATCATGGCAATATCAAATTGGGTAAGGCGGGCAGAGCGCGTTGGCTCGGAAAACGTCCTTCCGTCCGTGGTGTTGCGATGAACCCTGTTGACCATCCACATGGTGGTGGTGAAGGTCGTACTTCCGGTGGTCGTCATCCTGTGACACCGTGGGGTGTGCCGACCAAGGGCAAAAAGACCAGAGATCCGGTCAAGTCCACCAATCGTTTGATCATGCGGCGGCGTGTGACGGGTGATCGCAAGTAGTGCATCACCCATGACCAGGGAATGAAACAGGGAAGCAACCGTGCATGACGCCGGAACCAATGCCAGAACGGGTGCAAGAGGAAAAGCATGGCACGATCGATAAAAAAAGGTCCATTCTTCGACGGATACCTTCTCCAAAAGGTGGAGAAGTTGCGCGATATTGGACGCAAGGAACTGATCAAGACCTGGTCGAGAAGATCGACGATCATTCCGGAATTCGTGGGGTACACCTTTGGCGTTCACAATGGACGCAAGTTTATTCCGGTCCTGGTGACCGAAAACATGGTGGGCCACAAACTTGGTGAATTTTCTGCGACCCGCACCTTCCATGGACATGGCGGGGACAAGAAATCCAACCGGAAATAGCGAGAGGACCGGATGATGGAAGCTGTAGCCAGATTGAGGAATCTCCCGGTCTCGCCAACCAAGGTTAGACTGGTCGTAGATCAGATTCGCGGACATCGTGTGGAGAATGCCCTGCGTACTTTGGAATTTTCCAAAAAACGTGTGGCTAATACCGTCAGAGAAACGCTCAAATCAGCGATTGCCAATGCCGAAAACAATTATGGGTTGGATGTCGATACCCTGATTGTCTATCAAGCAAGTGTCGATCAAGGGTTGGTGATGAAGCGGTTTCGTCCTCGCGCCAGAGGTCGTGCCGGACGGCTCATCAAAAGGACGAGCCATCTCACCATCACCGTGCGGAGCGCCGAGTTTTAAAAACGGGGCGAATCGGGTCGAAGGATCCTTATCAAGATAGAGCTGGAGAGCGACTCAATGGGTCAAAAGGTACATCCTACTGGATTTCGTCTTGGCATCACCAAGACGTGGGACACGCGCTGGTATGCGGACAAGGCGTTCGCCTCGTTGCTGCTTGAGGACATCAAGTTGCGTGAGTGGATCAAGAAACGCTTGGAGCATGCGAGTGTATCGAAGATCATCATTGAACGCCCGGCCAAGAAAGCTCGTATCAATATCCATACCGCCCGCCCTGGCATCATTATCGGCAAGAAGGGTGCGGATATTGAAAAACTGAAAAACGATATCTCCAAGGTGGCCAACACCGAGGTGGCTCTCAATATCGTTGAGGTACGAAAACCGGAAGCCGAAGCTCAGTTGATTGCAGAAAATGTTGCGCAACAACTGGTACGTCGTGTAGCATTTCGTCGCGCTATGAAACGTGCCGTCACCTCGGCCATGCGATTGGGTGCTTTGGGAATTCGCATCAATTGCGCAGGTCGTTTGGGCGGAGGCGAAATTGCCCGAACCGAGTGGTATCGTGAGGGACGTGTACCCCTGCACACGTTGCGTGCGGATATCGAATTCGGTTTCGCCGATGCAAACACCACCTATGGCGTGATTGGCGTCAAGGTTTGGGTGTTTAAGGGCGAGATCATCGACAGGGAAATCAGGAGGCCGTAAGGATCCTTCGTCATGCTTTTGCAACCCAAAAAGACCAAGTTCCGCAAAGCCCACAAAGGGCGCATTCATGGAATCGCAGGTAGCTGTGCTGAGTTGAACTACGGCCAATATGGTTTGAAAGCCATGGAAGCTGGTCGTATCACCGCCAGACAGATCGAAGCTGCGCGTCGTGCCATGACCCGTCATATCAAGCGTGGCGGTCGTATCTGGATACGGCTCTTCCCGGATGTGCCGGTCTCAAAGAAGCCGGCCGAAGTGCGTCAAGGTAAGGGTAAGGGCAACCCAGAGTTTTGGATGGGCCGGGTGAAACCTGGGCGTATCCTTTACGAAATGGAAGGTGTCTCGGAAGAGATCGCCAGAGAAGCCATGGCACTGGCTGGTGCCAAGCTGCCCATCCCTACCAAGTTTGTCCATAACTGGAGGAAAGCGTGATGAAGTCCGCTGAATTACGGGCGCTTTCCGAAGAGCAGGTCGGCGTTAAGCTGAAAGAGCTCTATCAGGAAGCTTTTAAATTGCGGTTTCAACTTGCGACAGCGCAATTGGAAAATACTGCAAGAATTCGCAAGGTTCGCAAAGAGATCGCGCAGATCCATACGATTGTGGGCGAGCGAGCCAGGAGTCAATCTGGCGTGGGCAAGGAGATCTAGTCATGGCGCAACGCATCATGCAGGGCGTCGTGGTGAGCGACAAAATGGATAAGACCGTAGTGGTCAAAGTGGAACGGAATGTGCGCCACGAACTCTACGGAAAAATCATTAAACGCTCCAAAAAATATAAGGCGCATGATCCTGAAAACAGTCTCAAGATTGGTGATGTGACACGAATTCGTGAGTGTCCCCCGATCAGTAAAGACAAGTGCTGGGTAGTCATTTCGGAGGAAACCTCATGATTCAGGTACAAACGACTCTTGAGGTGGCGGACAATTCCGGAGCCAAAAAGGTGCAGTGCATCAAGGTTCTCGGAGGTTCCAAACGCCGCTATGCGCAAGTTGGGGATGTGATCGCCGTGGCGATTAAAGCTGCAATTCCGCGCGGCAAAGTGAAGAAGGGTGATGTCGCACGGGCGGTTGTGGTCCGTACCAAAAAACAGGTCACGCGGGATGATGGCAGCTTTATACGTTTTGATCGCAATGCCGCTGTCCTGATCACGAAAACTGGTGATCCTGTTGGCACGCGTATCTTTGGACCGGTGACACGTGAATTGCGTGTCAGAAACTACATGAAAATCATTTCATTGGCACCAGAAGTTCTCTGAGTGGCAGTGAGTTGAAACGACGATGACGGGTAAAGGCTCCATGAAAACCGCTTTCAAATCTTCCCTGAAAAAGGGTGACCAGGTCGTTGTGATCGCCGGGAAGGATAAGGGCAAGCGCGGTCGAATCCTTAAAATTGTGACCGACCAGCACGGTGCCCTGGTGGAAAGAGTCAACATGATCAAGCGTCACACCAAGGCGACCAAGGAGAAGGAAGCCTCGATCGTGGAACGTGAAGCCCCGATTCATATTTCCAATCTGATGTTCCTGGATGTGGCCACTGGCAAGGGAACCCGTATTGGTAAGAAGATTTTGGAGGATGGACGCAAGGTGCGCGTGGCCCGTAAATCGGGCGAAACCCTTGATCGCTGATCGCGGTCAATATACGTCACCAGAAAGCCTCGTGATCGCTAGGCCCCACAGGGAATAAGAAATGGCCAGACTGAAAGAGCTTTATGACAAGGAGATCGGTCCCGCCTTGATGAAAGAGTTCGGATACCGCAACGTGATGCAAATCCCGCGGATCGAAAAGATCGTCATCAATATGGGTGTGGGCAGGGCAGTGGCAGATAAAAATCTGCTCAATGGTGCAGTCAGTGATATGACCGCCATATCCGGACAAAAGCCTTTGGTCACCAAGGCCAAGAAGTCCGTGGCTGGATTCAAACTTCGCAAAGGTCAACCGATCGGTTGCTGTGTTACCTTGCGTCGTACCCGGATGTTTGAATTTCTGGACAGGCTCATCAACGTGGCCCTGCCGAGAACCCGTGACTTTCAGGGTGTCAAGGGTAACGCCTTTGATGGCCGTGGCAATTATTGCATGGGCCTCAAGGAACAGATCATCTTTCCGGAAATTGATTACGACAAGGTCGATGCTGTGCGGGGCATGGATATCGTCATCGTGACCTCAGCCCCCACCGACAAGGAAGCCAAAGCCTTGCTGCGGGCTTTCCGGATGCCTTTCAAGAACTGATCGTCGAGGATGATGCGAAGTCATGGCCAAGAAATCTTTGATTGCCAAGTGCAAGCGTAAACCAAAATTCAGCGTGCGGACTTACAATCGCTGCGCTCGTTGTTCTCGACCCAGAGGATATATCAGAAAGTTCACTTTGTGTCGGATTTGTGTCAGACAGCTCGCCTTGCGTGGAGAGATTCCTGGCATCGTGAAAGCATCGTGGTAGAATTCAGCTTTTTTGGACTGGAGTTTTGAATCCATGGGAATGACCGACCCAATCAGTGACATGTTGAGCCGAATCCGTAATGCACAAATGGTGCGCAAGGATCAGGTGGACGTCCCCGTTTCCAAGCTGAAGGCTCGAATCGCCGAGATCCTTAAGGAAGAAGGGTTCATCGAAAAGATTGAACTGCTGCCCTCTGGAAATTTCAATGTGTTGCGTCTGGATCTTAAATATCGTCAGGGCCGTCCGGTGATCGAAGAGATCCGCAGGCGGTCTCGTCCGGGACGTCGTGAGTATGTTGCCCGGGATGAGATTCCAAGCGTCTATCAAGGTTTGGGAATTGCCATTCTCTCCACCAGCAAGGGTGTGGTCTCAAACCGTCAGGCCCGCAAGTTGGGGGTTGGTGGCGAACTCTTGTGTACGGTTTTCTAACGTTCGAGGAATTTTCTCGTGTCCAGAATTGGCAAACTACCGATCTCTGTCCCTGCCGGGGTAGAGGTGATCATTGAGAACCAGACCATCCAGGTCACGGGTAAACTCGGAACCTTGACCCGAAAGTTTTCCCCTCAGATCCAGGTGACTCAGGAAGGAAGTCAACTGCTGGTCGTGCCTCTTGGCGATGCCAAAGAGAGCAAAGCGATGTGGGGGTTGACACGCGCCTTGTTGAATAATATGGTCAAAGGGGTGTCGGAAGGTTTCTCCAAGACCCTGGAGATCATCGGCGTTGGTTATCGTGCAGCTGTTGATGGCCGTATTCTGAAGTTGAATCTTGGCTATTCTCATCCTGTCGATTTCAATCTGCCGGATGGCGTCGAAGCGACGGTTGATAAAAATACCGTGCTTGTCCTCAAGGGAATCGATGTGGAACGCCTCGGACAAACATGTGCAGAAATTCGCGCCTACCGGTTGCCTGAACCTTACAAGGGTAAGGGAATCAGCTATCTGGGCGAAAAGATTCTGCGCAAAGTCGGTAAAAAGAAATAAGTCCTGAAATAACGCAAAAGTTGCGAACAGAGCATGGGGATGGTTTGATGTCACAGGACAGGCACGAGGCCAGAAAAACTAGAAGCGCGCGGATCCGGTATAAAATCCGTCAGGTCGCTGACAAGCGATTGCGTCTTTCGGTGTTTCGCAGTGCGAAACACATCTATGCACAGATCATTGATGATACCCAGGGTGTCACATTGGTCTCTGCCTCCACCTTGGAAAAAGAGGTGCGGGAACAGTTGAAAAATGGTGGCAATCGGGATGCAGCCGCCGAAGTCGGTAAGCGTCTGGCTGAAAAGGCCAAGGCCGCCAATGTGAGTACCGTTGTCTTCGATCGCAGTGGATATCTGTACCATGGACGTGTGAAGACCCTGGCTGATGCCGCCAGAGAAGGCGGGTTGGATTTTTGATGATGCCCGTCACCGGGCTTTGACGCATGGGCAGGAGTGGCGATGGCTAAGCAGCGACGCAACAGCAATACCAGTAATAACAACAGCACCCCCCCGGAAGAGAAGGTGGGTGGCTGGCAGTCGGATGATTTCATCGAGAAACTGGTCACCATCAAACGTACCGCCAAGGTGGTGAAGGGTGGCAGCCGTTTCAACTTCTCGGCCATCGTGGTGGTTGGTGATGGAAAAGGTCGGGTCGGTTATGGACTTGGCAAGGCCAAAGAGGTTCCGGAAAGCATTCGCAAGGCGACGGAAAAAGCCCGCAAGAGCATGATGGATATCCCCATCAAGGATGGAAGAACCATCTTCCATCAGATGATCGGTCATTATGGTGCGGGTGGCGTGATCTTGCGTCCCGCTGTCGAAGGTACGGGAATCATTGCCGGTGGCTCCATGCGCCCGATTTTTGAAGCCTTGGGCATCCGGGATATTCTCGCCAAATCGACGGGAACTTCCAACCCTCATAACCTGATCAAGGCAACGTTTGATGCCTTGAAATCCATTCGTTCGCCACGGGAAGTGGCTGCCAAACGTGATTTGCCTTTGGCACGTTTTGGCGTGGCGTGAGGATTAAGATATGTCCAAGAGCTTGAAAGTGCAACAAGTACGTTCCCTGATCGGGCGTCCCATGGAACAGCGGTTGATTGTCCGTGGTCTGGGATTGAAGAGAATCCGTCACATTCGCGAATTGCAGGATAATGAATGCATTCGTGGCATGATTGCCAAGGTTCCGCATCTGGTCCGTGTCGTGGAGTGATCCACCCCTTCAGAGTAAGAATCTGGGTAGAGACCGAATCGGTCCATCCCCTTTAGTCCAGTAAGGTTTTTGATACCATGAAACTGAATGAACTCCCAAAAAACCCTGCCGGTGCCCGTGATGGCAAGCGTGTTGGACGAGGGATTGGATCCGGTCACGGCAAAACCAGCTGCCGCGGTCAAAAAGGTCAGAAGGCTCGCTCGGGTGGTTATCACAAGGTCGGGTTTGAAGGCGGACAGATGCCCCTGCAGCGTCGCCTTCCGAAACGCGGCTTCAAAAATCCGTTCCGTAAAGTCTATACCCTGGTCAATGTTCAAGATCTGGAAATCTTTGACGCCGGAAGCCGTATCGGTATCGAAGAGCTCAAGGCGACCGGTTTGGTGGGGCGTGAGCGGGATGGTGTCAAACTGCTGGCCCAGGGTGAGATCACGCGCGCGGTGACTATTGAAGTGGATCGGGCCTCTGCCTCTGCCATCGAAAAGGTGCGCGCGGCGGGTGGAGAGGTCATTGTGAAGTTCGTTGAGTCTGAAGACTCCGCTCAAACCGCTGGCGAATAAGGCCGGACATGAGTTCCATGGAAGCGCAATCTCCCTTTGCCGGTTTGGCCAATCTTGGTCGTATTCCCGAGTTGCGCAAGCGTTTGATGTTCACCCTGGGCATGTTGATCGTGTACAGAATTGGTGCGCATGTGCCGACTCCTGGAATCGATCCGCAAGCCCTGGCTGCTTTTTTTGATCAGCAGCAAGGCACTCTGCTTGGCATGTTCAATATGTTTTCGGGTGGAGCACTGTCACGTTTGACCGTGTTTGCCTTGGGAATCATGCCCTATATCTCCGCATCGATCATTCTTCAGTTGATGACCGCTGTCGTTCCCAAACTGGAAGCGATCAAAAAAGAAGGGGAACTTGGACGTCGGAAAATCAATCAATACACCCGGTATGGAACGGTTGTGTTGTCGATTTTCCAGGGATTGGGCATTGCGTATGGTCTGGAGTCGATGCAGGCCGGTGGCATGAGCGTCGTGATTGAGCCGGGCTGGTCCTTCCGCATCATGACCGTGATCACCTTGACCTCTGGCACTGCGTTCATCATGTGGGTCGGAGAACAGATCACCGCGCGTGGGATCGGCAATGGTATTTCGCTGATCATTTTCGCCGGGATCGTGGCCAATCTGCCGATTGCTTTGGTGAAGACCTTGGAGCTGGCGCGAACCGGTGATCTTCAACCGTTGTTCGTGCTGTTCTTGCTGTTCATGTCGGTGGCGGTGACGGCCTTCATCATCTTCATGGAGAGGGCACAGCGTCGCATTACGGTGCAATATGCCAAGCGGCAGGTCAGCGGTCGTCGCATGGTTGGTGGTGAAAGCACCCACCTTCCCCTGAAGGTGAATACCTCTGGTGTGATTCCGCCTATTTTTGCCAGCTCGATCATTCTCTTCCCGGTGACGATTGCCAATTTCGCGCCCTGGGAGTGGTTGAAGAGCATGGCCAATGCTCTTTCGCCTGGTCACTTCGCGTATATGGTGATCTATTCTCTGGCGATTGTATTCTTTTGCTTTTTCTATACGGCAATCGTTTTCAATCCCCAAGAGACGGCGGATAACCTGCAAAAGTACGGTGGTTTTGTTCCAGGGATTCGTCCCGGAGTGAAAACTGCTGAGTACCTTGATAAAATTCTGACCCGTTTGACTCTGGTGGGTGCCGTCTATGTGACTGCAGTTTGTCTGTTGCCAGAGATCCTGATTTCGAGTTACAATGTGCCGTTTTATTTCGGTGGAACCTCCATGCTGATCGTCGTCGGCGTCACCATGGATACCGCCTCTCAAATCCAGTCCTTCCTGATCAGCCGTCAATATGAAGGCTTGATGCAGAAGGCCAGAATTCGTGGCCGAAGATAACGGTCAACCTTTGGAGGACAGTCTCATGAAGGTGCGTGCATCGGTTAAAACGCTTTGCAAACTCTGCAAAGTTGTGAAACGCAAAGGAGTGGCTCGGGTCATCTGCCCGGCACATCCCAAGCACAAGCAAAGGCAAGGATGACCATCTGGAAACCTAGCATTCCATGATGGGAAGAGTATAATCGGTTGAACCGGCTCAGGAGGTGGGAAGGTGGCCCGTATTGCTGGCGTGAACATCCCGATCAATAAGCGGATGGAAGTGGCTTTGACGTATATTTACGGGATTGGTCCGGAAAGGGCCAAAAAAATCTTGGTGGATGCTGGTGTCTCCACCGAAGTCCGCGCTCGGGACTTGTCAGAAGCGGAAACCGCCCGGATCCGTGCCATTATCGACAAGGACTATATCGTCGAAGGCGATCTGCGACGCCAGGTGGCGATGAATACCAAACGTTTGATGGATTTGGGCTCCTATCGTGGTCTGCGTCATCGTCGTGGTCTGCCCACCCGTGGACAAAGAACCCATACCAATGCCCGGACGCGCAAGGGACCACGTCGCGCCGTGGTTGGAAAATGATCATGAATCTCTTACAGTTGGGCCTCGGTAACGATACCAGGCCGGGAATGAAGGAGTAAATATGGCGACGAAGGCTCAGAAAACCGCTACCCGCATCAAAAAGAAGGAGCGGAAAAATATCGCCAGCGGGATCGCGCATATCCGATCCACCTTCAACAATACCATCGTTTCCATTACCGATACCGTGGGAAATGTCATTTCCTGGGGCTCGGCTGGAGCTCAGGGTTTCAAAGGTTCGCGTAAATCTACCCCGTTCGCGGCCCAAATGGCTGCCGAAGACGCGGGCAGAAAAGCCATGGAACATGGCATGCGTAACCTGGAAGTTCGTCTGAAGGGACCAGGATCCGGACGTGAATCCGCCCTCCGGGCGTTGGCCAATATCGGCTTCAATATCGCCTACGTGCAGGACGTCACCCCCATTCCACACAATGGCTGCCGTCCT
>JADGBU010000096.1:9256-9883 GCA_015231295.1 Magnetococcales bacterium
GTTGATAAGGGACTCTGGGAAAACATGGCCCGTTATTTTGGATCCAAATGCAGACTGTGTCGTCGTGAGGCGACCAAACTTTTCCTGAAAGGGGAAAAGTGCTACTCCGATAAGTGCGCCATCGAGCGCCGAAACTATGGCCCTGGCCTCCATGGCCAACGCCGCCGTAAAGTTTCGGACTACGGTGTCCATCTGCGCGAGAAGCAAAAAATTAAGCGTACCTATTGCCTCCTGGAAAAACAGTTCCATACCTATTTCCAGAAAGCGGCCCGTATGCCCGGAGTCACTGGCGAAAACTTGTTGATCCTCCTCGAAAGGAGACTCGACAATGTGGTCTATCGCCTCGGCTTCAGTGCCTCCCGCAGCGAAGCCCGGCAGGTGGTCAGCCATAAGCAGATCCTTGTGAATGGTAAACATATCAACGTCAGTTCCTATCTGGTCAAGCCGGGAGATAAAATCTCCGTCGATGAGGCGTGCAAGGCCCATATCCGTATCAAGGGTGCCTTGGATAGTGCCATGCGACGCAGCTTCCCCTCCTGGCTGGAAGTCGATCCCGTGGCTATGACCGGAACCTTCCTCTCGTTCCCGGATCGCGCGGATCTTCCTGCCGATTATAACGAAAACCTC
>JADGBU010000096.1:9896-13142 GCA_015231295.1 Magnetococcales bacterium
AACTTTATTCCAAGTAGTGTGTTTACCTGGATGGGGGATTGTGATGTACAGGAACTGGACGGAATTGATCAAACCCCGCAAGGTGGAATTGGTCGGGGATGGCGATTCTCAATACAAGGCTTCCCTGGTGGCCGAACCCCTCGAAAGAGGTTTCGGTACCACCCTGGGAAATGCCCTGCGTCGGGTTTTGCTCTCCTCTTTGCAGGGTGCTGCCGTTTCATCGGTCAAGATCGAAGGTGTGCTGCATGAGTTCTCCAGCATCCCGGGTGTGCTGGAAGATGTCACCGATATCATCCTGAACCTCAAGGGCGTCGCCATCCGTATGAAAAGCGGCGTTACCCGTACCATGACGTTGGTGGCGGACAAGGAAGGCATCGTGACCGCTGCCGATATCGAATGTGGTCACGATATCGAAATCCTGAATCCTAAACATCATATCGCTACCCTGAACAAAAGCGGCAAGCTGAATATGTCCATGACCGTCACGACGGGTAAAGGATATGTCCGTGCCTCTCCGGGTGCCGATGACCAGCCAACCAATATTGGCGATATCCCGCTGGATTGCAGCTATAATCCGGTCAAACGCGTCTCTTATAAGGTCTCCAATGCCCGCGTGGGCCAACAGACCGACTATGACCGCCTGGTGATGGATATCGAAACCAATGGCGTCGTGAGCCCCGAAGATGCCTTGGCCCTCGCGGCTAAAATTCTTCAGGATCAGTTGAGCCTGTTCATCAATTTTGATGACATTCCCATCCATGAAGGGCGTGACGATAACGCAGCGCCTAAGTGGAATCCCAATCTCTTCCGCAAGGTCGATGAGTTGGAACTGTCGGTCCGCTCTGCCAACTGTCTGAAGAATGACGATATTGTCTATATCGGCGACTTGGTGCAAAAGACCGAATCGGAAATGCTCAAAACTCCTAATTTCGGACGCAAATCCTTGAATGAAATCAAGGAAGTGCTGGAAGAGATGGATCTGAGCCTGGGCATGCATCTGGATGGCTGGCCGCCCGAGAATATCGAGGATCTGGCCAAACAGTTCGATGAAGAGAATTTCTGAGAAGAGAACATCTGATTTAAGGACGGATTGATCATGAGACACCTCAAGCAGGGCCGCAAACTGAATCGCAGACCCGATATTCGCAACGCCATGTTGAGGAATATGCTGACCAGCCTGTTCCGGTACGAGCGGATCGAAATCACCGTGCCACGCGCCAAAGAGTTGCGCATGCTTGCCGACCGTATGGTGACTTTGGGCAAAGATGGCTCTCTTCATGCCCGCCGTCAGGCGTTGGCAGTCATGACCGACAAGGAAGTGACCCATAAACTCTTCTCGGATATCGCAGAACGCAACCGGACGAGAAATGGCGGCTATACCCGTATCATCAAAACCCGTTTCCGTTACGGTGACTGCGCCCCCATGGCTTTTCTGGAACTGGTGGAACGTCAAGAGACGGCACCCGCTGCCAGTTGAGCCGATGAGATCGTCTATCCTTGACGGGATAGAGGCTGAATCATAAAAAAAAAGCCGATGGAAATTCCATCGGCTTTTTTTTGTTGGGTGGTGCCAATGTTTGGCTGTAAAGTCCCATGGGCTTCGCCCCTGGATCCCACCAGGGGCCATTGGCCCCTGGACCCCGTTAGAGCTGGCGCAGAATGGCGTGCAACTCTTCGATGCGAGGCGTGGACTCTTCCCAGGCGCGATCCTTGATGCTCAGGGTCTGAGTTTCGTGGTTGAGACGAATGGAGCCGCTGTTTTGTTGCAATAATGCGATGATCCCCTCCGGATTGACGTTGGGGGTCGTGTGAAACTGAATGCTCGCCCCCTTGGGACCGGCGTCGATCTTGAGAATCCGGATTCTCCGGCACGCCTGTTTGAGACTCATCACACGCAACAGATTGGAGGCCGATTCGGGCAGAGGACCGAAGCGATCCGTCAATTCGGCACGCATCTCGCTGATGTCGTTGCTGGTTTCCAGAGTGGCGATGCGTTTGTAGAGGGTCAGACGTTGCCGCACATCCGGGACGTAATCTTCCGGAATGTGGGTCGAAATGTGTAGATTGATCACCGGTGAAAACTCGTCGGGCTCCGATTGGCCGGTTTGCGGCGCATGCCCATTGTTCGCGGCGATCCCTTCCACCGCCTCCTTGAGCATCTGATTGTACAGTTCAAAGCCCACCTCGCGAATCTGGCCCGATTGTTCATCTCCCAGAATGTTGCCCGCGCCTCGGATCTCCATGTCGTGGGTGGCCAGAGTGAATCCGGCTCCCAACTCTCCCATGGATTCGATCGCTTCCAGACGGCGCAGCGCGTCTTCGGAGAGGGTTTGAGGATGGGGGATGAACAGGTAGGCGTAGGCCCGATGCTTGGAGCGGCCAACCCGACCCCGAAGTTGATGCAACTGGGCCAGCCCGAATTTGTCGGCCCGATGAATGATGATGGTGTTGGCGGTGGGAATGTCCACACCATTTTCGATGATCGTGGTACACAGGAGCAGATTGAACTCCTGCTGATAGAAGGAGAGCATGATCTTTTCCAGCCGACCTTCCCGCATTTGACCGTGGGCCACGCCGATTTTGGCTTCGGGAACCAACTCGGCCAGCTCTGCGGCCATTTTGTCGATATCCTGCACCCGGTTGTGTACGAAAAAAACCTGGCCGCCGCGATAGATCTCCCGCAAGACCGCCTCCCGCACCTTCTGCCGATCGTACTGGAGCACGAAGGTGCGAATCGCCAGACGATTGACCGGTGGCGTGGCGATGATCGAAATGTCTCGCAGACCGCTCATGGCCATGTGCAGGGTGCGGGGAATGGGCGTGGCGGTCAGGGTGAGAATATCCACCGTGGCGCGCATCTGCTTGATGCGCTCTTTGTGGATTACGCCGAAACGTTGCTCCTCGTCCACGATCAACAGCCCAAGATCCTTGAAAATCACATCTTTTTGCAACAGGCGATGGGTGCCCACCACAATATCCACGCCGCCATCGAGGCGGTGCTGTCGGATATGGCCAAGAGCAAACCGATGGATCGGCTGGTGTGCGGCGATGTCGGCTTCGGCAAGACCGAAGTCGCCCTGCGCGCCGCCTTCCGGGCGGTGATGGATGGCAAACAGGTGGCGGTTCTCACCCCGACCACCATTCTGACTCAACAGCACTACGAAACCTTCACGCAGCGTCTTGCCGCCTATCCGAGCACGGTGGAGATTCTCTCCCGGTTCGTCTCTCCGGCGGATCAGAAAAAGG
>JADGBU010000097.1 GCA_015231295.1 Magnetococcales bacterium
ACTCCGATGCGGATGCCGATGCGGATACCGACTCCGATGCGGATGCCGATGCGGATACCGACTCCGATGCGGATGCCGATGCGGACACCGACTCCGATGGTGACGATGGAGTAGACAATTCGCTTGAAGGCGTTACAGTCTACGCCGGTGCAGGAAACGATATCGTTACGGGATCCCTCTTCTCAGATACCATCCATGGTGGATCCGGCAACGATTCCATTGACGCCGGAGCAGGGAATAATACGGTCTACGGCGGATCCGGTGACGATATCCTGCAAGCCGATGACGGTGACGATATTCTGTTCGGTGGATCCGGGAAGGATACGATCCATGGTGGCGACGGAGAGGATACGATCACGGGTGGATTCGGTGCGGATGAGATGAACGGTGGCGATGGAGACGATCTGTTCGTGTTCCATTACAACGACTCGGTTGGGATTGACGATATCGATGATCTCGCCAGTGCATCTTCCGCGCTGACCCAGGGGATCGATGTCATCCACCTCTTCACGGATGGCGAGGATATCATTGACCTGTCGAATCTGACCGGCATCACCTCCGAAACCACCGTGACATCCGGAGATACCCTGGCCGATACGGACAATGGAGACATTTTGATCTTCAATGGCAATGGCACCAATGGAATCAACGCCAATGATGCCGTGATTCTGATCAATGCCGGAGGAGAGACCACCAATTCCATCGATGACTTCGAAATGGCCCTCTACATGGTCGGCGGAGCGGCGGTGGATTGGGATGAAGCCGATTTCGATCTCGGCGAAATCTGATCGATGTCACAACGGGTTCGGCGATGGAAAGGATCGCCGAACCCGTTGCTTCATGCAGGGTTCCAGAAAATCAGGCAGCGGGATTGATCCGTGGAGTCAGACGCGCCAACACCTTGCGATGCAACGTCGAAATGGGCGTGGATCGATCATGATCCGGATGGATCCATCGATGAATCGTCTCCCCGGAAAGCTCTCCGGCTCGCCAGACGCAACAAAAAGGATAGACGGTCAGACGGAAATGCGTGAAAACGTGATCCACCGATGGCAACGCCACCGGTGGATCCACCATCAATCCATGACGTTCCGCCAGCCAGAGGCGTACCGTCTCCCCATCGGGAGGCGTGACCGTGAGAGAAGGATCATCACCGGGAGGCTGCCACATGCCGCCCAACAACCCCCGATCCGGACGAGGCATCAGCAACAGGGAACCATCTTCCCGCATCACCAGGGCGTTGAATTGATAACGGTGGGGTTTGGCCGCGCGCGCGACCGTCACCGGATAGGCCTCCGGTCGCCCCATGGCCCGGGCGCGACACCAGAAAGACCATGGACAACCCATGCAATCGGGATTCCGGGGCCGACAAATGGTCGCTCCGAGATCCATGATCGCCTGGGCATAATGGCCCGCCGCATCCCGGGGGGTCAGCAGGGCCGCCATCTCCCAGAGTATTTTTCTGCCGGGGGTCGAATCCGGCAGCAACTCCAGAGCCATCAGACGGGACAAAATGCGTTTGACGTTGCCATCGAGAATGGCATGGTGCTGATTGAACGCAATGGCCAGAATCGCGCCCGCCGTGCTTGGTCCGATTCCCGGCAGTTTCACCAGTTGTTCGATATCGCGCGGCAGTTGTCCCTGATGCTCCTGCATCATCCGTTGCGCGGCGGCGTGCAGATGCACCGCGCGCCGATAGTAACCCAACCCCTGCCAGCAGGCCAATACCGCTTCCTGCGGAGCCTCCGCCAATGCCTGAATGGTCGGAAAACGGTCGAGAAACCGTTCGTAGTAGGGCACGACGCTCTTGACCCCGGTCTGCTGCAACAAAATTTCCGAAAGCCAGATGGCATAGGGATCCCGCGTGGCGCGCCAGGGAAGCGCGCGGCCATGTCGTGCGTAATGATCGAGCAGTCGTTGTCCCATCTCGACACGCACCGCCTCCGAAAAATGAATCATCACCTCTCCCACCGGAAACCTCCCCGGACATACTCGAAAATGGTCTTGACGTGGAGTCTTTCCAGTTCCCAGTCATCCGGCAGCGGCAGGAACGGGGTGATGTTGCGGACCGCCTGCAACGCCGCTTCGTCGAGGATCACCACCCCGGACGAGTGGATGACCTGAATATCGCGGATCATGCCACTCCTTTCGATGGTGAAACGCATCGAAAGAGAACCCGACAACCCCTCCCGCTTGGCCTGACTCGGATAGATCCATCCCTGCTGGATACGCTCTTTCAGACGGGCGAAATAGGCGGTATAGCGGGGTTTCGGGGTGTCGAGATTGACCGTCTCCTCTTGGGGCTTGAAAACACCTTCCCGTTCCATGCGCGTCCGTTCCTGATCCCATCGGGTCATATCTCCCAGGGAGGGGTTCAGATTGAGAGGTGCGGCAGCATCCTTTCCCGCTGACAATCCCGGCTTGAGCGGTGCGGGTGCGGCAGGTTTGACGGGTGAGGATTCTCCGGGTCTGGGTTTGGGTCTGAGTCGGGGACGATCCGCCTCGGGTACCGGAACCTGCCAAGGCTCCATCGGTGGGACCACGGTCGCCGATGGGGGGGGCGGAGTCCGCTGCGGAGGAGGGGGAGGGGGTGTCGTGGTCGGAACAGCGGATGGCACGGCCTCTGCCGGAGGGGGCGCGGATGGCGGAGAGTCGGACTGTATCGCCGGCGGCGGGGCGTCGGATGCAACGGGTGGAGCCGGGGAAACCGATGGCTCGCTGGAGGCGTGCGCCTGCGGGAGGGGCTCGGTTTTTTCTTTCTGCGGAGGCGCACGCACCAACGCGACCGGCATATGCGGAATTTCGACCTTGGGAGCCTGCTGTCTGGAGGCATTCAACTGCATCTGCCCCCACATCAGCAGATGAATCAGGACCGATACCGTCAAAGCCAGCACGAAAAAACGCCGACTCGGCGGACGCAACTCCGGTTCGGGCGCATGCGCGTCGGGGGCAGGGGAGTCGGGCGCGGGAGCGTCGGGGGCAGGGGAGATTTCGAGGTCGTTCATGGCTCGGTCAGCAAAGCGTGATGACGGTCGAAATGTTCGAGCAACAGATAGGTCAGCAATCCGTTGAGCACTCCGGAGATCCACGACCCGGCCAGAAACCACGGCAAAGCCGCCAGAATCCCCGCATGTCCGATGATCAGCAGCCAGGCGGCCACGATCTGGGCGGCCATATGCGCCAAGGCCGCCAGCAGCGAGATGCCGACCACCCCCAATCCGGATGAGGGTATCATCCGCAGCAGTGCCAGCATGGCCAACGCCCCGCAGCCTCCAAAAAAACTGAGAAAAAATCCCGGGGTGAACAGGGTTCCCAAAGCCAGCGATCCGGCCAGGATCCGCATCAGGGTGACGGCCATCGCGCCCCGCCATCCCAAACGCAAAAAGGCCACCAGCGCGAAGACATTGGCCAGCCCCGGCTTGAACCATGGCCCCGGACCCGGCAAGGCGGCTTCCAGCACATGGACCGTCACCGCCGCCGCTGCCAGATAGGCGATCAGCAGATCCCGACGCAACGGCGGAATCGATAAATATCCGCTCACATGACCGCTCACGCAGGCCTCGGATCGAACAGAAGGCCGATCATTCACTCACCGCGTCGAACTCGTGGGCGGAGGAGGGGGCGGAACCCTTTTGCTTGCCTTCCACCCGCACCAGAACGCCGCAAGGCACACAGGCCGTGGCCCGTCCGGCTCCCTGAATCCAGCCGGTCCGGGTGCCGATCATGCGGGGGCTTTGGTACTCCAACAGCCGCACCCGTCCCTGTTCCACCTGAATGATCACCGGTCCCAATCGACCGCTGACCTCCTGTTTGCGATCCTGATCCAGGGCCAGAGTCATCACCGGTCGATTGTCGCGAAACACCACGGCCCGTTTTCCCGGTTCACTGGTGATCAGCCACCCGCTGGACAGAATACCCGCCGCGCTGATCCCCAAAACAAACCGGTCCGTCGGGGTCGAGGCGCGCAGGAAGAGCTCCAGCCATTTCACGGGGTTTTGCTCCGGGTGGCGACGAATCCGGGCGTCTGCACCATCTGACCATCCTCGCGGATCAGCAGAGCCTCGCAGCCGGGAAATTGCTGCAACAGAGCCAATCCCGCCGATTCGCCCAGCACGAACACGGCGGTACTCAGGGCGTCGGCGGTGAGCGAGTCCGCTGCCTGGATCGATACCGCCATCAGGCCGGAACGGGACGATCCCCCCTGTTTCGGATCGAGAATGTGATGATATCGCACCCCGTCGGCCATGAAGAATCGTTCATAGTCTCCGGAGGTGGCCAGTGCCTTGGAGCCGGTCAGATCCATCACCGCCACCACGCCATCGGGCTTGCGGGGATCCCGCAAGCCGATATGCCACGGCTTGCCCCCCTTGCTGCCGGCAATGCGCATGTCACCTCCGGCGTTGATCAGCGCGTTGACCACGCCCGCCTGCCGCAGCATCTCCATGGCCCGTTCCACTGCATAGCCCTTGGCGATGCCGCCCAGATCCAACCCGATCGCCGGACCGGTCAGACGCAACCGGTTGTCCGATGCCAGTTCGATCCCCGGCCCCGGAGTCCGATCCCGCTCTTCCCGCCATTTTTTCAAGGCGTCGGGGGCAGGAGGCGTCTCGGGGGGCGGCTCGCGGGAGAAGCCCCACAAATCCGACAACGGCCCCAGTCCGATGTCGAAGGCCCCGCCGGAAAGTTGGCCAATCTCCAACCCTTTGGAAACCACCGAAATCAGCTCGGCGGGCACGGTGTGAAACGCTCCACGCGGCGCGTCGTTCAACCCGGACACCGGGCTGGTGGGAATGAAACGACTCATCATCCCTTCGATGCGCGACATCTCGGCGAACGCCTGTTCCATGGCCGCCTCGGCTTGTTTCTCCTCCACCCCCCAGGTGGAGATCGAAACCAGCGTGCCCATCAGCAGACGGGTTTCGAGCAGAGGCGGTTCGGCTTCCGGCTCTCCGGGCAGGCGGGAGACGAGCAAAAACAGCATCCCCAACCCGAACAGACCCAACCATCCGAGCCAACGTGTCCAGGGTTTCATCCCATATCCCCCCACAGCAGTTGACAGGCGGCCACCGTGACCATGGCCGCCGTCTCGGCGCGCAAAATACGCGGCCCCAGCGATACCGTGACAAATCCCAACCGCTCCCGTGCCAGTCGGACTTCATCGGGGGTCAATCCCCCTTCGGGTCCGATCAACAGGGTGACGGCGGCTCCGGGATGGGGCAACTCTTTCAGACGCGCGCCGCGATCTCCGGCCTCTTCCCAGAACAGCAATCTGGGCGCGGCGTCCAGCAATCCTTCCAGCTCTTGCCAACCCACCGGATCGAGAATTTCCGGAACGCGGGTGCGTCCGCACTGCTGGGCCGCCTCCACCGCGATGCGTTGCAGCCGACGGGATTTGTTTTCGCTCTGGCGCGCATCCGGACGACTCACCCCGTAACGGCTCAACAGAGGAATCAGGCGATCCGCACCCACCTCCACGGCTTTCTGCACCGCCAGTTCGATGGCTCCGCTTTTGGTCAGCCCCAGAATCAACGTCACCGACAGGGGAGAGTCGCGCCCCCCGGACAGAAACTGTTTCGGCTCCACCCGAAGGGGCGGACCCAGTTCGACGATTTCCGCCTGCCACTCCCCCGGATCACCGTTGAAGAGCGTCACCGGATCGCCCAGACGCAGACGCAACGTCCGCACCAGCCGATGACGCTCCGATTCATCCAGCGCGATCCGTTCTCCGGCGCGCAACGGTTGGGAAACAAACAGTCGTGGCGTCATGGTCCGTGAAAAAAATGGTCGATGGTGATGGATTTTCGCCGAGGACACATTGCCCGCAGCCGCATTCCGAGATACCTTTTACCACTCCATGCCTCCATCATCCACCGGATTCGAAAGTTTGCATATCAAATAACAGGCCATGTCGTTGCCCTTTCCTTTGCAACTCCTGACCCCTTGGCTCGCGCCGGATCCTTTTCCCGTTCTGGCGGATCTTCCGGTCGCCCCCCGTTTTCAGGAGCTTCTCTCCAGCACCGACTCTCTGACGCGCCGTCTGGAGCGTCTGACCGGTTTGTCATCCCGTGTGCGGCTCGCCGATCAATCCCCCTGTTCCGCGTTGCGCGACCGGGAGGAGGGGGGCAGATTGTGGAGCCCGGAATATCGAATTCCGGACTCCGGGATCGATCTCGACCGCAAGGTCTGGCTCACGTTCGGGGAGCGGGATCTGCTGTTCGCCCATTCGCAACTGGCCCTGTCCGGCATGGCTCCAGCGGTGCGACAGGCCATCGAACGGGGCGAGGAGCCGTTGGGATCGCTGTTTCTGGCGCGGGATGCCCAGGTGAATCGGTTGCATCTGATGTTGGCCGTCTGTCACGCTCCGGCCTTGGCTCAGGCGGCCCGATTGCCGGAAGCGCATCGATTCATCGTGCGTCGTTCGCTGTTTCTGGTGGCCGGGGAGAGCTGTGGCCGGATTCTGGAACTGTTTCTGATGGATCTCTCCCAATGATGATGCGCTGGATCCATCGACTGCCTCAGTCCTGGATGCGGGAAGCCCTGCTGCTGATGCGGGCCGATCGTCCGATCGGCACCTGGTTGCTGCTCTGGCCCGCCCTGTGGGGATTGGCGGCGGCCAGCGCGGGTCGGCCCTCCTGGTTCTGGCTGTTGATCTTTTCGGTGGGTGCGTTTGTCATGCGCTCGGCGGGATGCGTGGCCAACGACATCACCGATCGGGATCTCGATCCCCTGGTGGCCCGCACCCGCACCCGACCCCTGGCCGCCGGACGCATTTCGCTGACCGCAGCCAAAAGGGTATTGCTGGCTCTGCTGGTCATCGCCCTGCTCCTCGGGGCCCAGTTGCCGCCGATGGCTTTGGGATTGTGCGTCGTCGGGGCCGCGCTGGCTCTGACCTATCCGTTCGCCAAGCGATTCATTCCCACGCCACAGTTTCATTTGGGGATCGCGTTCGCCTGGGGCGTGCTGATCGCCTGGGCTTCGGTGGCCCAGACCCTGCCCGTGGAAGCGTGGCTGATCTTTGCCGCCGCCGCGAGTTGGACCATCGGTTTCGATACCATCTATGCCATGATGGATCGGGAGGATGATCTCAAGATCGGCGTTCACTCCACGGCGATTTTCTGGGGTCGATACGACCTGGTGGCAACCGGTCTGTTGTATCTGATCGCGCTGACCTTGCTGCTGCTCGCGGGCATGCGTTTAAACATGAGCGTTTATTATTATTTTTTTATTCTGGCAGCACTGATCCATGGCTGCTGGCAACTGTTTTCCATCCGTCACCGGCACGGCGATACCCTGCTGCGGGCCTTTCTCTCCAACAGAGAGTTTGGACTGTTGATTTTCCTTGGATTTATTCTCGGTAATTAAAAAAAGCATGCTCTTGACCGCCCCGAGTCCTTGACGCCATTTGCATCTCACGCGTAACATGGTGATGAATAGAGTTCTGCATTCCATTTGATCCATATCACCAACTCGGAGGTCTGTCATGATCGACAAGGGATTCATGAAAAATTTGCGTCTTCTCCCTGCTGCGGCCATTCTGGGAGCGGCGGGAATCGTCGTGGTGGCGATCGGTTGCGGGGGCGGGAAAACCAATAGCTCTGAATCGACCAGCGTGACCGAAACCGTCACCCTCGAAGGGATCGTGCAGGGCACCATTGTCATGGCTCTCGACGAAACCGACGAGGTGATCAGCACCGCTTCCGCCAATCAGGTGGTGGATGGGGGGAAAAAATTCAGCCTGAAGATTCCGGTCAGTCAGAAAGTGAAACTGTTCCTGATGCCTGGATCCGGTACGGGTGCCCAACAATTCATTCCATTCCTGTTCGAGGATGAAAGCGGAAACACCAAACAGGAGTTCAAGATCGCTCCGGGAGAAGCCAATCTCACCAAACAGCTCGGATCGATCAACGTGTCCGCCGTCGGAGACAGCTTCAAGGCCGAACGTGCCGCCACCAACAAAAAAATCTCCAGCGTGCTCAACGTCGATACCACGCAGCTCAGTCAATCTCCGGCTGTGACCTCGGTGGCCAACATCACCATCCCCCCGAAGCTGAACGATCCCTCTCAATGGCGCATCGTCAGCCCCGGAACCAATGTGGATGAGTTGATCCGGGATGGCCTTCACGCCTGGAGACAACAATGGATGGCAGGTGCCTTCGCCTCGTTCAAACGGGCCCACGATCTCTCCGGCACCAGCACCGATGCCAACCTGAAAGCGCAAACCGCCTTCTATTACGGCATGAGCGTGATCGCCAATCTGATGACCCGAACCGGACCGGATGGCACGCCGGGTGATTTCAACACGGTGGGAGATCTGCTGGCGCAACTGGGCTGCAACAGCACCAAAGACAATATCACCGGCAACAATCTGGCGGCTTTGCAGGCCTCCTATCGCAGTGGCCGGGAAATCGGCCTGATGCGGGGCGGCATGGGTGGATGGGACATGGTGGCTTGTCCCGCTTCGGATCATATGCCCGCTAATGCGCCCAACCTGAATCAATTCAAAACGTTCCTCGCCTCGCAGGTGGCTCCCAACCTGCAAGTGGCCGAGCAGATGTTCACCATCGCCGAAGGGGTCGCGACCATCTCGGTGCCGGGATATTCGATCGGCGGACGCATGAACGAAGCCGAATTGGCTCAGGATTCCAATCCGCAACAACCGAATCCTCCTTTCCTGTATGACCTCAAGGACATTCAGTTCATGCACGCCTGGAGCCTCTATCTCCGGGGACAGATTCGCGTTCTGGAGGCCTATCAAACCGATCTGCCCCTGGCCGATCTGAGAAACGTCACCACCACCGATCAGCAGTTCTGGGATGCGCACGGGACGCTCGGCTCCAAGGCCACCGACGCCATCAGCAAACTCAGCGCCACGACGGATGCTGGCGGGGCAGGGGATCTGATCCGGAAAGCCTCGGTCATGATGCAGGCCGCCCTGACCAATGTCACCCGCACCGATACCAAAAAGCACATCAACGACGATCTGACCCAAAGCGAATCCGCCAACGTGCTCGCCAAGATCGACGCGGCTCTGACCTCCATGAACGGTGCCAGCGAAATGGGTCGGCACAATGTCGAAATCAACCTGAGTGCCTTCTTCAACGGTGGCTTGGACCTCCATGCCCTGCCCGGTTTCTCCACCGCCGGAGAACTGGACCGCTTCACCGATTACACGGTGGGGGGCATCTTCGTGGATCAAAAATTCACCGGCGGGATCCCGCTGGCGGATGATGCCCATTATGGTATTCCGGGCAATCAGGTTCCGTATGTGCTGGACAAATTTTTCGGAGAAGAGAACTCCACCGGCGGCATGGCTCAAGATTGATCTGACCGGAATTTGTTTCCGACAGAAATGAAAGATCGCGGATCCCGGCCAAGTCGTTCCATCGAACGACTTGGCCGATTTTTTTGGGGACGATGATCACCCCCGGTGGAGTTCTGAAGGCAACGCCTCCAGAAATTCCGACTGTGGTGTGTTCCTCGGGGGTGATGATGCTATTGTCGGATGATCCCTCATGAAGAATCGTCTGCGCGGATTGTTCGTCGGACTGGTGCTGGGTTCGATGATGGCGGTCGGCTGGTCATTGCGAGAGACCGGAGTCTCCTCTGTCGCGCCGCAAACCCGCCCGGCCTTTCACTCTTCGCTCCCGGCAAACGTGCTGATGCAGGGCATCTCCTACACCCACAGCCAGAACAATCGCGTAAAAATCAACCTCAAAGCCGACAGCCTGCAGTTGGAATCGCTCTTTGTGGGCTTCATGCCGGTTCCAGGGGTGGGGGAACTGCTGCTGAAAAATGGAATCTTGTCCATCTGTCTCCCGGACCGGGAATCAACCGGAAGCCAGGAGTCGGTCACTCTCGACCTGGAAACCTTGACCATCCTCTCCAACGTGGAGGTGGAGGGATCGGTCCACGCCCTTCAGAAAACCCGACAGATCCGAGGACGACGCATCACGAAATTCAACCTTGCGGAGTGGACCCTGCGGGTCTATCGGAATCGGGAACAGGTGCTTAAATTTTACGCACCCAAGGGGCGGATTCTGGATCAGAAACGTGCCAGCTTCGTCAACGCCATGCTCGAACAGAGTCAGGAGGAGAGACGCATCTATGCCCACGAAATTCTGTGGGATGACGCGCAACAGCGATTTGTGATTCCGGGGCCCTATCTGCTGGAAACGCCGCTCGGCACCGAACAGGGTCAAGGTTTGCGGGTGGGTTTGGATTTTTCCCTCGCGTCGGGGGCGGGGGTGCCCTTGAATGGACAATAATCGCTGCAAATCGGGAGCTTGCCGGTCTTGTGATCGTTCAGGGACGCGGCGGGAACACCCCATCCCAGGCGTCACTGGGCGGATGCGCCATCAATCGCTGAATGCGCGAGAGATGAATTTCATGAATTTGCCGTTCGGGATCCCGTTCCAGCAATAATTGAAACCGTTTTCTGGCCTCTTCCCAACGCCGGGCGCGATAGAGGGCCAACGCCTGATGATAGGTTTCCAGTTCGGTACGGGTTTCGGAGCTGACCTCATCCACGAAACCCACCGGCTCGAAAATGGCCACCGGCTCCTCGACGCCTCGCACATGCACCAGTTCCAGTTCGCGGAACAGCACCTCCGGCAAGGCGAGACGCACTCTGGCTCCCACCACCAATGAAACGCCGTGACGCCTGGCCAGCGTCTCCAGCCGATAGGCGTGATTGACCACCTCGCCCACCACGGTATAGGTGGGGCGGAAGTCGGATCCCAACTCCCCCACATGAGCCATGCCGCTATCCAGCCCCACGGAGATCCGGAGCGGTGGCCACCCCTTCGCCTGAAACTCATCCTTAAGCTCTTCCACGGAACGGATCATGTCGCGGGCACATTTCAACGCATCGCGGGCGTGACGGGGGTTGTCCAGCGGAGCCCCCCAAAAGGCCATCACCATATCGCCCATATAGCGATCCAGGGTGCCCCGTCGGGCATGGATCGCTCCGGTCATCCGGGACAGATAGAGATGAAGCAGTTGCGACAGATCATCGGCACTCATGCGGGCGGTCATGTTGGTGAAGCCGCGAATGTTGACGATCAACACCGACACCTCGCGCGTGGCCCGGCGGGTGGGTGCCGAGGTTTGGTTTTTGAAAAGCAGTTCATCCACCAGGGCCGGGGGCAGATGCTGAGCGAACATGCGGGAAAAACGGGAATCCCGCAGGGCGAACGTCACGACCCCGAAGGTGGCATGAACCATAAAAAGCAACAAAGTCAACAAGATCGGAGCAGCCAACGGAATGACCAGATCGGTGCGATGCCAGAAAAGGGCATTGCTCCAGATGATCAGGAAACCAAGCAGCAGCGTCAGATAGAGTCCCCAGGCGGGCGACAGGCGGGGAGCCAGTATCAACAGAGTAACGGCGATCAACAAATAATAGACCAACAGAATCATCAGGGAGTGCCGCTCCCGTCCCTTGATCGCCCCATCCAGGATGCCGCTGATGACATTGGCATGCACCTCCACCCCCGGAAAGGTCGGATGTACCGGCGTGACATGCAGATCCATCAAACCGGGAGCCGAGGAGCCGACCAGCACGATGGCATCGTTGAGTTGCCCCGTATTGGCACTCTTGTCGAGCACATCGACGGCGGAAACATAGGGAAAGGTGCCAGGCGGTCCCCGATAGGGAATCAGGATGGAGGCCCGTTCATCCACCGGAATGTGATGCGGTCCCAGACCCACCCACTCCAGACCGGTCTCCACCTCCTGGGCATTTTTGGCCACCGGAGAGATTCCCAGCGTGACGGCGGGATCCCCCAGAATGGTGCGTACCAGACTCAAGGCGAGAGAGGGGTAGATCTTGCCCTGAAACTCCCGCAGCAGGGGCAGGGAGCGATGAACGCCATCGGCATCCACCAAAGGATTGTCCAGGAAGCCGGCATTCTGGGCGGCGTTCTGCAACACGGGCAGATTGGCCCCATAGCCCGTGGCCGGCACGAAAGGAATGTTGGAATGTCCCAACTCTTCCAGGCTGATCACCGGATCGGGCAGCACACCGGATCGGGCGGAGTTGGCGGGCTCCTTGTCGGTGCGGAAATAATATCCCAGAATGACCGGATGACCTTTCAGGCTTTTGGCGAACCGTTCATCCCGTTCCAGGGCCGGGCGTATCCGATTGAGTTCCAACAGAAAATTGGGCTGATGCTGCAACACGCCCGCCGCCAGCCGATCCAGAACCGGCAAGCCGGAGCTTTCATCCCGTTCGGCGAACACCACGTCGAAACCCAAAGCGAGAATGCGATAGTGATCGAACAAGGTTTCGGTCAGCAGGGCCAGTTGATGGCGTCCCCAGGGCCAGCGTCCGATGCGGGCCAGGCTCTTCTCGTCGATATCGACGATGACGATGCGGGCATCCTGAGTCCCCGGCATGGCGACTTTCAGACGCAGGTCGTAGGCGAGATGTTCCAATTTATCCAGCAGGGGAATCTCGGCCAGATGAACGGCGTGCAGAATGAACAGCAGCAGCACACCGGCTCCGGTCAAAAGACGCATCAAGGGAAGACGCGACACCTGATCTCCCCTGTGTTCAGGCCCATGGCGGCGTCACGGAACGTAACCGGGGATCTTTTCGAGGTTGACGGGATCGATCTGTTCCGGGGACAGATACTCCTGCGCATAGTCGAGATAAATTTTCTTGTCGATGAAGAGCTTGAACAGATCGGGATCGATATGGCCATCCTTCATCATGAAGCCGAGAATCTGCAAGGAGGCGGAGAGGGTTTTGCCCTTTTTGTAGGGACGATCGCGGGCGGTGAGGGCCTCGAACACATCGGCGATGGCCACCATGCGGGCCTGCATCGACATTTGATCGCCGGTCAGGCCTTTCGGATAGCCTTTGCCGTTCATCTGCTCGTGATGACCGCCGGCGATTTCCGGCACCCGCTTGAGGTGCTTGGGGAAGGGAATGGCGTCGAGCA
>JADGBU010000098.1 GCA_015231295.1 Magnetococcales bacterium
TGTGTGCGTGTTGCCTGACACCAATCTGGATGGCTTGATCGTGGTTGGCAACAAACTGCGGGAGACCATCCATGCACTTGGTTTGCCTCACCACCATTCAAAAGTGGCCGATCATGTCACCATCAGCATGGGCGGTGTGAGTATGATCCCCTCCCGTGAAATCCCCCCCGCATCCCTGGTGAAAGCGGCTGACGACCGGTTGTATCAGGCCAAGGCGGCGGGACGGGACCGGTTGGTGTGCTGAGCGGACGGCAACAGACTGAGAGGTATTGTACCGCGCTGACCATGCGCGTAGTACAGTGCGCACTTCTCCTCCGTGAACCGATCCAGCATGATCCAACTCTTTCTGCAGGCGATCGTAAAATGGATGCCCAGGCGACATCGGCAACGCATCCCACGTGATGAACATCTCCTCCTGCTTCCCTCCGATTATGCCAGATGATTTATATTTCATCGACGGACTGCTATGCGGCGCGTTATTTCAAGCATCCAGTTTAGCACGTTGCGACCAATCCAACTTATTCAAATTATACAAATGCCATAACAGTGCCTTTTTGCTTATTTTCAGTTGACCCGCCAAACTTTCAACACCTTCCTGCGTATCCAGAGGAACGGTCAAGAGGCTGATTTTGTCATTGATCAAGTCCAATGGCATCAGCAGCATGGCTGAAAAGGCATTGGCACGCTTTTCAATATTGACCGGTGCCCATTGACCGCTGGCGATGGAAACTTCTCCGCCAAAAAAACGGTCATGCAGGATGTGACAAAGCTCATGACCTATACTGAATCTTTTCCCAACTTCCTCTTGGTTATTTGTGTGGGCCGTATTGATCAAAATGGTTGGCGTCACAGAATCACCCGCAAAGGCCACGCCACGAATATTGCTGTCGTTCAATTGCACTTCGTCGATATGAATGCCCAAATCGTTACAAATGGAATGGATATCGACCCATTCAGACCGCAGAACGCTTTCATTAATCGCGTCAAGAAAATCCAGAGCAGCGTCATAACCAGCATCGAAGGGATTCTTGTCAGGCAACGTCGGCTCATTCGGAATCAACGGCCTCAACCGATCAGAATCACCAGAGTTATTATGTGCGTTAATATAGTACGAGATCAGACATTCCCTGTCTGTATCCCCGATTTCGGGCGAAAGGGAACCGAACATAGCCACAGCCGGAGAGAGACGACGGACGAATCCAATGCTTTCTTCAGGTTTCATAATACCTTGAACTCTGGATAAAACAACTTCTCCAGCATGATAAATTTTTGAAGCATACCAAAACAGTCGTTCTTGCAAGCGATCCGGCCCTTTGATTATGGCAACCCGAGCAGCCAGGGCTTCCAACTCCTTATCGTGACTTATTTTGTTGCTCAGTTGTGATATGGCGGTCTCCAAACCATTCAGCAGAGGTTTGACAACTTGCTCAACAGGCAGGCAGACGCTTCCTTGGGGAGCTGTGAAATAGAAGTCTTCACCGACACCTTCCAAGGGAAAATTGCCCCATGAAATTTCTACAAAATCTATCAATCGGCGAAAAAAAAGGTCAGGGAACAGTCCTCCTTGCCGACAGGAGCGCAAGGCATGTCTTTGCCACCATCCAAACCACGCTTCCCCCTTGCTCTCTATTATGGGATCGAAATCTCCCAAATAACGTCTCAGGGAGTCCAGATAACCCATTCGGGCATTGGGTTTATTGCATGGCAGAGGAAAACGCTCCTCATGGAAAAGAGGATCCCAATTTTCCGTCAGCCAAATTAACAATGGAGAAAGATACCAAGCAATCTCTTGATGAATTTGCTCCTTGTGATGATGTTGGCACATATTCCGACCGCGCACCCAGAATCGAAACTCTCCCCACGAAGCGGACTCCAGGTACGTCGCAGCTTGCCCATCGTCCGGATCATCGACGAAACGGAATTCAAAGGCAAAGCGTTCTTTCTCCCCAAACAAATTCCACGAGTTTTCCATTGATCAATCCACAAGCTGTCCTTTTTCATCCACCTGCAGAAAATCATATTTCCGGACATCAATCCTTTTAATCACCTTTTCTTTCAACCACTTGTTGCGAATTTTTTCGGGAACCTCGTTCCATCCGATCGGGTATCCATGCCATCCTCCTTGATTGTCTGGATAGGCTTCAAAAGCCAATCCATCACGAGTGGCATATCGAGCCTTTTTCCCCGATTGAGGATGGGGCTCACTATCTTCCAATAATTTCTGAGCGAGACGATGACTCCAAGCAGGACACAACGCCCCCTTTCGCCCCGGTTGCCACGGTTCCTTGTGCTTGCGGTTGGGCACATATATCCGATTGCATTCGTTCACAGTGCGTCTCTTCCTTCCACTCAAGGTATTGCAATTCATCAATTTGCATACGAAAAAGGCCACCCTTGCAGGCGGCCTTTTCATATCACTTCTCGATATTCTTAAATTTGGTGGAGCCAGACGGGATCGAACCGTCGACCTCTTGAATGCCATTCAAGCACTCTCCCAGCTGAGCTATGGCCCCGAACTACAGACGCAAGAATAATCGAATTCCGGGGAACAAGTCAAGCAGATTTTCAAAAAAAATCGCATCCGGATGCGATTCACGCGACCCCGTTGAAAAAACATAAAAAAAACTTGCCATTGGCGCGTTTGAGTGGCAAAAGGTGCGGATGGCGTAGAGGGAAATTTCGGGTGTGAAGGGGCGACTGAAGCGTATGCTGCGGCAATTGACCATCGAGAATATCGCGCTCGTCGAAAGATTGGATCTGGAGTTCGGGCCAGGATTGACCATTCTCACCGGGGAGACCGGGGCCGGAAAATCGATCCTCATCGACGCCCTGGCCCTGACCCTGGGTGCGCGGGCCGACAGCGGCCTGATCCGGACCGGCTGCGATCAGGCCATGGCCACGGCCCGCTTTCTGCTGCCGGACCACCACCCGGCGCGCCTCTGGCTGCGAGAACAGGAACTGAATGGTGACGGGGAGGAACTGTTCCTGCGTCGCACCCTTTCGGCCAATGGACGCAGCAAAGCCTTCATCAACGAAACCCCGGTTCCCATCACCACGCTGGCCCAACTCGGCGACGGACTGGTGGATATTCACGGACAGCACGATCATCAATCGCTGCTCAATCCCGCCTCGCATCTGACGATTCTGGATGCCTTCGCCTGTCACGACGAGTTGGTGCGACTCACCGCCAGTCACGCGCAAGCTTGGCAGACGCGCCACAAAGCCCTCGAAGCCCTTCGTCAGCGGGCGCGGGATGCGTTGCAACGGCGCGCCTTTCTGGCGCATCAGCTCGACGAAATCGACGCAGCCGGCATCCAGCGCGGCGAATTCCAGGAGTTGGAGCAGCGTCGCGGTCGTCTGGCCCACGCGGTCCGTCTGGGCGAGGCGGCCACCCGCGCCATGGCGCAGATCAGCGGCGAACGGGGCGAGTCGGAGGATTCGGCGTCCCGTCTGCTCTCCTGGGCGGCGGGAGAACTGGAAGATGCCGCACGACTCGATCCGGCTCTGACACCTCTGGCCGAGCAATTGCGTTCGCTTCAATACGAGCTGGAAGACGCCGGAGAACGCATCCGTCACTACGCCGACAGCCTCGAAACCGATCCCGAACAGCTCGAAGCCCTGGAAGAGCGTCTGGCCCTGATTCGCAATCTGGCCCGCAAACATCGCCAATCCGCCGACGAACTCCTGGAGTTGGCCGAAACCTGGCGCGCCGAACTCACCTCCCTGGATCAGATCGACGACGATGAACAGCGTCTGCTCACCGCCATGGAGGCGAGCCGTCGCGACTTCGATCACAGTGCCGCCCGGTTGAGCGCATCCCGCAAGCAGGCCACCCAACGACTGACCCTCGAAACCGAGAGTCATTTATCGCAATTGGGCATGAACGCCCGTTTCGCCACATCCTTGCGACCGGTACGGGGAGATCCCCGCTCCACGGGACTCGAAGAGGCGGAGTTCCAAATCAGCGCGAATCCCGGCGAACCCTTGAAACCGCTCAAACAGGTGGCCTCGGGGGGCGAAATCGCCCGCATCATGCTTGCGCTCAAAACCGCCCTGGCGGATGCGGTCACGGTGCCCACCCTGATCTTCGACGAGGTGGATGTCGGGGTCGGCGGACGCACCGCCGCCGCCATCGGGGCCAAACTGGCGCAAGTAGCCCAACGTCGTCAGACTCTGGCCGTCACCCACTCGCCCCAGGTCGCCTCCTGGGGCACCCGACATTTCAAGGTGGCCAAGGCCACCCACGAAGGCCGGGTACGGGTCACGGTCATCCCGCTGGAAGAGGAGCATCGGATCGAAGAACTGGCCCGCATGCTCGCCGGAGAAGAGATCACCCCCGCCGCGCGCGAAAATGCCCTCGCCCTGCTGCGCGCCGCCATCCCGGAGACGCCTTGAATTTTCCGTTGGCCGGATGCCCACGAATCGGATAAAATATCCCCATGTCGGAACGCTCTCGCGAGATCCGGCAGATCAGTCGATTCGTCACTACCCCAGCGGACGAAAACCACGGAGCTTTGACCCATGAGTCAGCACGATTTCACCGCCGATACCCTGGTCAACACCGGGAATCAGCTACAGGAACCACCCCTGTTCAAGGTGATTCTGCTCAACGATGACTTCACCCCCATGGATTTTGTGGTGGAAACCTTGATGCGTTTCTTCAACAAGACCATCGAAGAGGCCACCCAGGTGATGCTGAATGTCCACATCAAGGGCTTCGGCATTTGCGGTGTGTTCACCCGCGACATCGCCGAGACCAAAGTGATGCAGGTCAATCGTCACGCCCGCATGAATCAGCATCCGCTGCAATGTCGCATGGAAAAAAACTGATTTCCCCATCCACATCAGAAAACCGGTTGCTCCCTGAAACCCCAGCGCATTACCATGTGAGCTCATGATCAGCAAGCACCTGGAAACCTCTTTGAATCGAGCCATTCGCGTGGCCCATCAGCGGCGTCATCAATACGCCACGGTGGAGCATCTGCTCCTTGCCCTGACGGAAAATCCCGAAGTCACCGAAGTGCTGTTGCAATGCGGTTGCAATCTGGGACAACTCTCCCAGGATCTGGAAAGCCATCTGAAAGTCCATGTTCCCTCGGTCTCCTCCGAGGAAGAATCCCTGGAGATCACCCCGACGGTTGGATTTCAGCGGGTGATTCAGCGTGCGGTCTATCAGGTTCAGGCATCGGGTCGGGAACTCGTCACCGGGGCCTATGTTCTGGTCGCCATTTTCGGCGAACAGCAATCCCATGCGGTTCATTTTCTCACCCGACAGAACATCAACCGGCTGGATGTGCAAGCGGCCATTGCCCACAATCAGGACAGCTCCGGCACCGACGAGCACCCTTCCGAAGAGCGCGAAGAGTCGGAAAAACCACGCGAAAGCACCCCATCGACCAAAGTCGAAGATCCTTTGGCTCTCTACGCCACCAATCTGACCCAGATGGCCCGCGATGGCAAAATCGATCCCCTCATCGGGCGCGACGCGGAACTGACCCGCACGTTCCAGATTCTCAGCCGACGCCGCAAGAACAATCCGCTCTACGTCGGCGATGCCGGCGTGGGCAAGACCCATCTGGCGGAAGGTCTGGCCTTGCGGATCGTTCAGGGTCAGGCTCCGGAACTCCTCGCCGACAGCGTGATCTTCTCCCTGGACATGGGATCGCTGGTGGCCGGCACCAAATTTCGCGGCGACTTCGAGGCCCGACTCAAGGGGGTACTCAAAAAGCTCCGGGAGACCCCCGGCGCGATCCTCTTCATCGACGAAATCCATACCGTGATCGGGGCCGGAGCCACCAGCGGCAGCACCATGGATGCCTCCAATCTGCTCAAGCCATTGCTGGCCAACGGTCAACTGCGCTGCATCGGCTCCACCACCCACGAAGAGTTCCGGGGGGTGTTCGAAAAGGATAAAGCCCTGGCGCGCCGTTTCCAGAAGGTGGATGTCCCGGAACCCTCGCTGGAAGAGACCATCCTGATCCTCAAAGGGTTGAAATCCCATTACGAGGAGCATCATGGCATCCGTTTTTCGGCCTCGGCGATCCGGGTGGCCGCAGAGTTGTCGGGCCGACACATCCACGATCGCAAGCATCCGGATTCGGCCATCGACGTGCTCGACGAGGCCGGTGCCGCCGCCCGGATCGCTCCGGCGGCCCGTCGCAAGAAAACCATCGGCGTGCGCGAAATCGAAGAGGTGGTGGCTCGCATCGCTCGCATCCCCTCTCGCACCGTCTCCCACGACGACCGGGAGTTGCTGAAAAATCTGGAACGCAACATTCTCCTGAGCCTGTTCGGTCAGGATGCGGCCATCGCGCAGGTCTGTCAGGCGATCAAGCTGTCACGGGCGGGATTGGGCAATCCGCTCAAGCCGATCGGAGCCTTTTTGCTGGCCGGTCCCACCGGTGTGGGCAAAACCGAACTGGCCCGATTGCTGGCACGGGAACTGGCCGTGGAACTGATCCGCTTCGACATGAGCGAATACATGGAACGCCATACGGTTTCCCGGCTCATCGGGGCACCGCCGGGTTATGTCGGCTTCGAACAGGCGGGACTGCTCACCGAGGCCGTCACCAAGAATCCCCATGCGGTGCTGTTGCTCGACGAGGTGGAAAAGGCCCATCCGGATGTCTTCAATCTGCTGTTGCAGGTGATGGATCACGGCAGTCTCACCGACAACAACGGACGCCGGGCCGATTTCCGCAATGTGATTCTGATCATGACCACCAATGCCGGCGCGCAGGATCTGGAACGGGCTTCGGTCGGTTTCGTCCGGCAGGATCACCAGGGCGATGAGATGAAGGAGATCAAACGGTTGTTCTCGCCGGAGTTCCGCAACCGATTGGATGCCATCGTTCCCTTCGCGCATCTGGAACCCGAGGTGATCTTGCAGGTGACGGAAAAATTCCTCACCGCGCTGGATCGGGATCTGCTTCAGCAGCACGTCACCTTGAACGTGGATGACGCGGGGCGTCACTGGCTGGCGGAACGGGGCTACGATCGCAAAAACGGCGCGCGTCCCATGGAACGGCTCATCAAGGAGAAGATTCGTCAGCCATTGGCCGACGAATTGCTGTTCGGGAGTTTGCGTCAGGGGGGGAAGGTGCTGGTGCGGGTGGAGGACGGGAAGCTCAAGCTCGATATCGAGCCTCTCCCCGGCCAGGAAAACGCAACCGTACCGGCCAGACCGAAACCAACTCATTGAAAAAAAGGTGATCCTGGACATCATCGATGCCCAGGATCACCTTCTTCATGCACTCACAGATCCTCGAACCACTGACCCATCTTCAGATCCGGTTTGGCCGTCGCTTCGACCCCACCATCCTTGTTGCCCAGATAGGCATCACGCAGTTCCGTGCTCCGGCCATCCACCTCGATCTTCTTGATTTTGGCGGTATCGAAACGGCCCAAATTGAAATGGAGCTTGCCTGCACTGATATTGCATTCGGCATCCACGCTGCCATCGCACTTGATGTCGTAGTCGTAATAGCCACCGCCGCTCCGATCGCAGCGAATGGTGGTACTGCTCTTCGTCAGATCGATATTGTTGACACCGCTGCCATGATTCTTCTTCTCGCCACAGCGGATGGTTCGGGTTCCCCCATACCGCCGATATCCCTCCTTCTTGACCTGAAACTCGAAAGAGAGATAATCACCGGCGTCGGCGGGCGTTTTGAATGTACCATGAAACCAGACATCCTGGCCCTCATCATCCGGCAGACTCAACTCGGAGCCATCACTCGCCTCGATGCTCTGAGTGGAGTTCGAGGTGCCAAACGTCACCATGCCGGTGGCCTGATTGATCATGGACGAGGGACTCCACGCCGCCCTGTTGTCTCCGGTGAACAGATTGCCCACATTCTCCGGACCGGACTCGCAACTGACCACCTGTTTCAAGGTGCGTTGTTTCCCCGTGCTGCTGTCCACAGCCGCAACCATCCAATAATTGATGGAATCTTCGACTCCCACCGAGCCACCGGTTTCACACTTGGGGTCATGGTTGTTGTGATGACGATGCCTGGGACCATGACACATTTTCATGTGATCCCGCACGCTACGCCAATGCTCTCTCTTGTCATTGTGACGCCAGTGATGGAACCGATAATGATTTTTGTGAGAGATCCACGCCAACCATCCCCAATGCCGACCATGCTTGTGATGCCAATAAGAATGGTTCGGCGTTTCGTCATCCACTTCGGTTTCGGCCTGGGAGACATCGGCATCATCCGGGATCAAGGAGGCCGGATAACAGGTGGCATCCATGGGACAGAAGGTCAACTTGAAACCGCCCATCTCCCCCAGGGACTGGGTGACGACCGTGGAGCCATCCACCCCTTCCGCCTCGGCACCCACCAGGGCACTCGGATCACACTCCGCATCCTTGAACTGTTTGAGCCCCACCTGAATGGCGGTTTCGGCCATATTGAACGCCTTGTTGCCACTGCTGAACTCGGCGGCGACATCCACGCCGCTGACCTGCATTTTGGCCAACGAACCGCCCATGGCGGCCACGCCGGCCAACACGATCATGGCAAGGACAACAAAAGCTCCCCGTTGTCTCGCATGTTTGTCCATCGTCATGTACTCCTTACATAAACGGCTGTTCTGAAGGGTAGCCTGAGTACGGAACCATCGATCATGGTGGCGGTCATGGTGAACGAAAAAGTCACCAATCCTGGGGTCAGTCCGCCCGTGCACGGGGCAAGTTGAAACTGCAGACTGTTCACCGCCACGTTATAAGCGAGCAACCACTCGCGGCCATTGCCATCGAAGGTCATGAAGATGGCATTGGTGGGCGTGACCCCCTGATTGACCAGAATGACCCGTCCCTGATCGTTGGTGAATTGAATCGTGCCCGTTCCTCCCGGTTGGGAAATTCCGGTACACGTTTGAGCGTTACGCAGTTCCCGGCGCAATCGTTCCAGAACCACCCGGGCGTTGCTGGCAAGCGGTTCGATGGCGCGGGCGGTCAGATAGGCGTTGAAACCATTGCTCACGCTGACGACTCCGACACTCGCCACGATACTGACGATGATCAGCGTGATCACCATTTCGATCAGGGTGAATCCTGACGCGCCATGAGATTCTTTTCGTGATCCATTCGCGCTTCGAGACATCTTTATGCACTCCATTCAGTTCAGCAGATCGGAATGGACCATATGTTCCCGAAACAACACCGTTCCCGAACCGGTTTCGCTCACGGTCACGGTGACACATTTATAGGCTTCTCCGTTATACTCCTGACCGGTGCAGGGATTGGGGAGTTGCCCCGGGATCATCCCTTCGATTACGACGGTACGATCGAAACGCAGCGTACCTCCGACATCGATGCCGGTCTGGGACGGAAAATTGGCCTCGGTCACATTGACGAAACCGGCCCCTTTGGCATAAGCGGCCCGCAGGGTTTCGGCCATCTCCAACGCCAGATACTCGGCCTGCATGCTGTCGGAAATCACGTGCAGATTGGACAGCACCGTGTTGTAGAGCGGAATGATCCCGGCCATGGAGATCCCGACGACCACGATGAACAGAATCATCTCGATCAAAGAGAAGCCGCCAGTTGTACGATTCACGGACATAGCGAATTCGCGACCTCCTGGTATCCGCACACCGCGCCGGTATTGCCCACCACGCGCAGGGTCAAGGTTTCGCCCTCCATGGTGAGTTGCACATCCCGATTCACCGCGCCCGGATCGCCCCGGCCATCGAAGGTGATGGAGAAGGGAACGATCGCGACATTGGCGAAAGTCGTGGGTACGGGATCCACCGCCGCACCCACGGCATCCTGAATCCGGACAGAGTTGCTGGTCGTGGTCAGGATGGTATGGTTGCCTTCCTTGCTCATGGCCAACGACTGGGCGCGACGGATCTCGTTCACCAACTGATCGGCCATGGAGTAAAACGACAGGTCGCCCTGCCATTTCGCACCCGCCGAGATGCCGATGATGCCCACGATGACCATCATCACGATCAACTCGATCAGCGTCACGCCCTGTTGGGAGGTCAGGTCAGAGCCACCCCCTGACCTCCCCTGCACTCTGCTCACCCGGATCACCAGCTCTTGGACAGTTGCGCCTTGGCGGTGGTGGTTTCCGCCGAAGCCACGGTGATGGTGTAGGTGACACCGTTGCCGGTATGGGTCAACGTGGCTCCACTGGCCGCCCATCCATCCGGGGTGCCATCCATCGCGGCCAGCAGGGTGGTACCATTGGTGATCAGGGCCAGACCCGCCTTGCCGGCGCGCATGGCGGCGAAATTGGTCGCCGCCGCCGACTGGGCCGCCGCATACACCCCGTTCGCCGCTGCCGTTTCGGCTTCCGCGCTCAGGTCGGTGAACTTGGGCACGGCCACGGCGGCCAGAATGCCGAGAATGACGATCACCATGATCAATTCGATCAGGGTGAAACCCGCCTGCCGGATGTGACGTTGACGCTCTGCTTGAATGGTGTTCATCGTGTGGGACTCCTCTTTCCTCTCGAAATGGACCCCAGGTCGCGACCCGGAGCGTGGAAGGTTTCCGCCATGGCCCGTTTCCCGCCGCGGCGGGAGATTCGGAAAGGTGCGGAAACCGGATAATACGATCGATATTTCAGCAAGTTATCACCAGCTTTTTGACAGCATCGCCTTGCCCGATCCGGTTTCGGATTGAACCACGGAAATGGTATAAATAGTGCCCGATTGTCCGGTACGGGTCAACGCATTTCCGGTCCCGGACCACCCGGTCAAGGGGCCTTCCATGGCATTCAGCAGGGTGACGCCATCGGTGATCGGGTTGGCCCCGACCCGGCCCGCGCGCACGGCGGCGAAGTTGATGCCGGTCGCCGATTGCGCCGCCGCGAAAATCCCGTCGGCGACAGCCTGTTCCGCCTCGGCACCGACATCGACGAACCGGGGCAGCGCGAAGGCGGCCAGCAACCCCAGAATCGCCACCACCACAACCAGTTCGATCAGAGTGAAACCACCCTGCCGAAGCGCGATCCGATGACCCTGGAACCGGTTGTTCATGATCCCCCTGCCCCGCATGTCCATTCAGGATAGAAACGCTTGTTAATATGAAGTGTACTCCACCCACGGCAAAGTTTCACTTCTTATTTCTCACGCCAGGACATTTTTTCAGGGCATCGTTACAACCGATTATCGCACCTCAACAACTCCGGTGGCCGCGCCGAGTGCCGAGGCGGTGGTGGAGCAGTTGTTCAATCGCCACATCGAGCCGTTGGATATTCAAGAGGTGAAATCCGGTGGTGGCGATCTCGAACTGGAATTTCTGGTCGAGTGGCCCACGGATGATGACCGGATTCTGTTCGCCCGGCAGATGTATACCTTGACCAAATCCGGAGTTTCCCTGATCCGGTCGTTTCAGGGATTGGTGGAAAGCACTCATAATAAAAAATTGCGTCAGGCCATGGTGCGGATCATCGAGGATCTGCAATCCGGCAAGGAGTTGTCGGTGGCCCTGGCGGATCATCCGAAGATTTTCGATCGGCTCTTTATCCGCATCATCCGCATGGGGGAAGAGACCGGCAGCATGGATGAATCCTTCAAGCAGCTGTATCAATACATGGAGGTGGACAAGACCACCCGCCGCCAGATCAAGAGCGCGTTGCGCTATCCCACCTTCGTGGTGATTTTCATCACCCTGGCCATGTTTGTGGTCAACTATTTCGTGATTCCGAAATTTGCCACCATGTTCAGCAAAATGGGATCGGATCTGCCGTTCATGACCCAGGTGTTGATGTCCACTTCGTCCTTCGTCAAGTCGTATGCCATTTATATACTCGCCGGGATGTCCGGCACGGTTTACGGGTTTGCCGCCTACATCAAGACGGTTCCGGGTCGCCTGTGGTGGGATCAAAGACGGTTGAAGCTGCCCATTGTCGGTTCGATCATCAACCGGGCCACGTTGGCCCGTTATTCCCGTGCCTTTTCCATGGGCTCCAAGGCCGGTTTGCCGGTGATCCAGATTCTGGGCGCGGTGGAAGAGGCGGTGGACAATGCCTATATGGCCCAGAAGATCGCCGGCATGCGCGGAGGGATCGAACGGGGCGAGAGTCTCACCCAGGCCGCCTACAACAGCGGCATGTTCACGCCTCTGGTGCTCCAGATGATCTCCGTGGGAGAGGAGACCGGCGGTATCGACGAAATGATGGGAGAAGTGGCGGAGTTCTACGAACGGGAGGTGGAGTACGAGGTCAAGGGGCTGAGTTCCGCCATCGAACCGATCCTGTTGACCGTGATCGGGGCCATGGTGCTGGTGTTGGCCTTGGGCATCTTCATGCCCATGTGGGATATGAGTTCCGCCGCTCTGGGCAAGGCGAAACGGTGATGCCATGAACTCCATGCCCTGGCTGTTGTCCCTCTTGCTGATTCTGGCCGTGATCGGTGCGTTGGCCGGTCTGGTGCTCGGGGCGTGGATTTTTCTCAATCCGGGCGTCAACGCCCTTCTCGATCGTCCGGCGGCGGAGGCCTTGCGTCCTCTCTCCAGGCCGGGGCGGGTGGAACGGTTCGTCTATCGTTACCATCGCTGGTTCGGGGGCGGGATCGTGCTCGGCTCGTTTTGCACTCTGGTCGCGCTGGGTGGTTATGCCCGTCGCATCCTGACCCTGGTGGAGATGGGAGGAGGGGGCGGGGCCAGAGGTGTGGAGGGGTGGCTCTGGGAGAGTCTGTTGCTGTTCT
>JADGBU010000099.1 GCA_015231295.1 Magnetococcales bacterium
GGGGAGATGCGGGACACGCTGCATTTGCCACGGGTGCGGCGGGATGGAAAACCGGGTCAGGCGTGAAGGTCTTTACTGCGCATGCCAATCCCTTCCGCCAACAAGGCGGTCACCAAGGCGTTGAGGCTTACGCCTTCATGTCGCGCTCTGGTGGAGAGCTTGGCGTGCAGCGTTTTCGGAACCCTGGCCATGAATTTCCCGGAAAGCCCTCCAGACCCTGGAGCCGGGACCGGAAAGCCGGTGTCTTCCAAGGCCAGAATGGTGCTTTTCAATGCATCCATGCCATTTTCAATGGCTTCCGCAATCGTCTCACCATCAGAAAAGCACTCATTGAAATCCGTGAAAGTGATCAGATACCCGATTCCTTCATCCGGGGTCATGGGTCTGACCTCGAACGGATACTCTTCAAGATGGTGCATGGCCTATCCTCCCTTGACGAACTTGACGAATTTCTTGACGTAAACAGGCTGAATGGGCCTGTGTGCAGGAATGGCCAAGGAATACCCGTCATCCCGGATAAAAACGCAATGGCTGGTACTCATCTGACGCCAGATGATGCCGTGCTGTTGTGCCACCGTTTGCAACTGCTCAATCCGCCAATCCAAAGGCTGGCGGGTCATCGCATCGAGAAGTTTGGCGGAAGAGTTCATGGGGGAATAGTACCAAATGCAGTATCACGCGCCAAGCGCAAAATGCCTGTCCGTCTCTCAAGGCATGGCCTGCGGAATCTCCACCCCCATCATCCTGTCGGCGGCCTTTTCCATAGCCGTGCGGACCGGATCCAGATCGAGCCGCGCATAGATCGCCGTGGTTTGTTGGGACTGGTGGCCCAGGGATTTGCCGATGATGGGCAGGGAGGCCCCGGTCATCGCCTGCCACGATCCCATGGTCCGGCGCAGGTCGTGGATATGCGCATCGTGGATATTGGCACGGGCCAGAACTCGGGTCCACGCGCTCAGAGGATCAACCAGGTGGCCCGGCTTTGAACGGGCAGAGGGAAACACCCACTCTCCAACGGTCTGCTCGCGCAACGTCCTCAAAAGCTCCACGGCCATCGGCACCAGAGGAATGGTGATCGGCAGACCATTTTTCGTGTGCTGGATTTTCCATACCCGCCGATCAAAATCAATCTCTTCCCAGCGCATGGAGAGGATGTTCCCTTTGCGCGCACCGGTGAGGAGGCAGATCAGGAAAAAGACACGCAGCAGTGGTTTTTCCGCACGCAGCGCACTCATCAAGCGTTGCAGCTCCTCCCCGGAAAGGAATCGATCCAGGCTCGTCTCCCGATAATAGCGGATTCCCTTGGTCGGGTTCGTCATGGCCGGCAGACCGGATTCGATCCCCACATTGAAGACTTTCGAGAGCAAGGCCAGGATGCGGTTGGCGAACGCGGGTTGCTGTTTTCCGATTCTGGCGTGGATCTCGGCAATATCCCGGCGCGTGATCGCGGAGAGTCGCTTGTTGTGCAGCGGGATGAGATGAAGACGGAATTTGCTGGCGTCGTCCCGCCATGACCGTTTTCTGACCTTCGCCCATCGTTCCAGGTAGTCGGCAAAAAAATCGGCAAAGGTCATCTCCTCGTGGATCGCCTGGCGTTGTTCGGTCGGGCTGTTGCCTGCGGACACGAGCGCGTTGCGGCCGGAGGCTTGATGCCGGGCCTCTTCCACGGACAGGGTTGGCCAGCGGCCCAGGGTGATCCGTTCCGGGTTGCCGCCTTTGGTGCGCCTGAACCAGGAAAACGTTTTCACGCCAGAGGGGGAGACACTCACCTGCAAGCCGGGAGTGCGCTGATCATGCCATGTTTTCCGTCCGGATTTCGGGAGGGGAAGTTCGGCAATCAGGGTGAATGTGAATATGATTTTTTCGGCCATTTGGTCTGCACCTGGGGTTACGCTTGGGTTACGCATCTCTGTGATCGAGACTGTCATTTGCGTGCATTTGTGTGATTTTCGACATCGGGAATTTTGGGCCACCCCTTGGAAATACTGGGGTCGTGCCAGGAACCCAGCAGGATATACATTCCGTATGTTACATGGATTCACCAACCCTGCATAAACCATGAAGCGTTTCAGCAGGTTGCATGTAAGCAGATTTTGGAGTCGCAGAATCCGGCGAAAAGATGCATGATTTTTCTATGCTGTGGAGAAGTGCGTAAGTCAAAACCCACCCCGGATTGCGAGGTGGGTTTTTTTGTGCCCCCATGAGGAGACAAGAAAATGACGATCACAAACGATTGGAAGTGGCCGCATTTCACCAAACAGGAAATGCAGTGCCAATGTGGATGTGGTGCGGCCCAGATGGATCCGGCCTTTATGGACCGCCTGGAGGAGCTGCGAAAGGCCTTTGGCAAGCCGATGTCCATCTCGTCCGGCTACCGGTGCGCGGCACACAATCTGGCGGTTGCTCATACCGGAATCTCGGGTCCGCATACCACAGGTCATGCGGTGGATATTCGGATCACCTCTCCGGATGCCTGGCAACTGCTGAAACTGGCAGTTGGGCTGGGATTCACCGGAATCGGCGTGAGTCAACAAGGGCCTCATGCCAGCCGGTTCTTGCACCTGGATGATCTGACTGCCCCTGCGTATCCACGCCCCTGGGTGGGATCCTATTAATTGCTCCAGGAGGTGCGCAAGCATGGCACATGATCGAGGATGTCCGACATCTGGACCAGAAACCGGCTGCCCTTTTGCGCCTGCCCTGGCGCGAATCGAAGAGCAGATGCGACAGGTCAAGGAGCAATTGCAGGATGGCAAAGCGCAGTTCGAGGAGATCAAAAAGATTCAAAAATCGCTGATGGAGACCAAGCAACGGGCGGCAGGCGCGGCCTATACCGTGCGCGCGGTTATGGTCACGGTGACAACAATCGCCGGGTTGATTTTGGGCGGGTTGCAGTTTTGGAAGTCTCATTAACCTTTAAGGCTTAATATTATCAATATGGAACGCAGGTTGACGAAGAGGCAAGAGCGTTTTATCGAGGAGTATCTTTTCGATTTCAACATAACGCAAGCTGCTGTTCGTGCTGGATATTCCAAGGTTCACGCCGGTCGTATTGGACATGAAAACTTACAAAAAGTCCATATCCAATCCGCAATCGGTAATCGACAAAAACAATTAGTTGTTTCGTCGGGAGTCACGCCGGAAAGAGTAGTCAAAGAATTGACGAAACTGGCGTTCCTGGAGATCGACGAACTGTTCGATGCCGAGTGGAATATCAAAAATTCCGCTCAGGTTCCGGAGCAGGTGAAAGCGGCGATCACCTCCGTTTCCAAAACCACCTCCCCCTCGGGAAACACAACGGTCAAGGTGACACTGATCAATAAATTGGGTGCCATCGAAGCCCTGGGACGAGTGCTGGGCATCTTCACCCCAGACAAAAACAGGGATAATGACCGTGACCTGATCACCGCCTTGCGGGAAGGGCGCGAAAGGGTCGCCAAACGATGAGCACGGTGAGCACGGGGGATATCGAGCTGGCTCGGGCGGTCGGGGAGTTCTATCACGACCCGCTCGGATTCGTCCTGTTTGCGTTTCCGTGGGGCAAGGGCGAGCTGAAAGGGCATGCCGGGCCACGCACCTGGCAGCGTGAGTATCTGGAGCAACTGGGTGCAGAGGTCAAACGGCGCAACTTCAACGGGAGCGATCCCGTTGAGCCGGTCCAGATGGCCACCGCATCCGGGCACGGCATCGGCAAAAGCGCGCTGACGGCGTTCCTGATCCTGTGGATCCTGTCCACCCGCCCCCACGCCAAAGGGGTGGTCACTGCCAACACGGCGGACCAGCTGCGCACCAAAACGTGGGGCGAATTGGGCAAGTGGCTGAAGCTCTGTATCACCGGCCACTGGTTCGACTACTCGTCCGGCAAGAATTCCATGTCGCTGGCCTACAAAGGGCACCACGAATCCTGGCGGGTGGATGCGCAAACCTGCCGGGAGGAGAACAGCGAGTCGTTTGCAGGGCAGCACGCCCAGAACAGCTCGTCGTTCTACATCTTCGACGAGGCCAGCGCAGTGCCGGACGTGATCTATCAGGTGGCGCGAGGCGGACTGACGGATGGCGAGCCGCTCTGGTTTCTGTTCGGCAACCCCACCCGGAACAGCGGCGAGTTCCGGGAGGCGTTCGGGAAGAATCGACACCGGTGGGTTACGCGCCAGATCGATTCGCGCACGGTCGAGGGGACAAACAAAGATCTGCTCGACGAGTGGGAAAAGGACTGGGGCACCGATTCCGACTTCTTCCGGGTCCGGGTTCGGGGGATGTTCCCCTCGGCATCCTCGGCCCAGTTCATCGCGTCGGATGCGGTAGCCAGGTGTATCAAGCTCACGATCGATGACGACGACGTGACCCACATGCCGCTGGTATTCGGTCTGGATGTGGCGCGCTTCGGCGTGGATCGCTCCTGCCTGGTGGTCCGGAGAGGACGTAAGGTGCTCAAGGTGATCGTCTTCAAGGAAAAACGGGAGCTGATGCAACTTTCCACCGTGGTTTCGCAGTGGATCAACGGCATGAATCCGCTGGCGGTCTTCATCGACGGCACCGGGCTGGGGGCCGGGGTGGTGGATCGGCTGCGGCAACTCGGACATCGGCAGATCATCGATGTCCAGGGAGCGGCCAAGGCGAGCAAACCAATCTGGGGCAATCTGCGGGCGGAAATGTGGGCAAAGATGAAAGACGCAATCCATGACGGTCTGGATCTGCCGGACGATCCACGAGAGTTGCAGGACGATTTGATCGGACCGGAGTTTTTTCACAACCAGCGCGACGCCCTGATGATCGAGCCCAAAGAGGCCATGAAACGGCGCGGATTGGCCTCCCCGGATACGGCAGACGCCCTGGCACTGACCTATGCCCAGGATGTGGCGACACGGATGGATTACAGCTCTCTCACCCTGGAACCGGAAGAGATGGCGTCCTACTGATCAGGAGAGCGACTCGGCATGGCCACCATAAACATCTACGACTGGAAGGCGATTGTGAGATCCGTCGCCGGGCCTCCGGAAAAAGATTTTGTCGCCTACGAGTTTGGCGGCGGGAAAGCCAAAAAGAAGCAGTCGTTTGATCGAATCTATGACTTTGCGCGCCCCTCCGAAGAGGGGAGCGAGGACGATCCCGGCGAGGAGATGTGACCATGGAATCGCTGATCATCACTCACGCCAACACCCTCGGTGAGCACGATTTCGCGCGGCGTTGCCTGAAGGTGCTGCATCTGCACTATCCGGGATACGAGTGGGAGGTCAATTGTCACGGGGGGGTGGTCGAGGTGTTCAACCTGACCCTGCACCCGCAGTTCGGATTCCGGCGCAAAATGAGCGAGTTGACCAATGATCCGTCCTTGAAGCTCATCATGCGGGCCGGAGGGGAGTTGATGGAGCGGTTCAGAGTCGAAAGAGCGCGCATGACGGCACAGGCCATCAGAGAGACGATGATGGCGCGTCCACGAGGATTGCGCGGAGAGCTGATCGGTGGGGACATGGCAAAATGATCGACGATACGGACTATTCCATGCCAGAGCACACCACGCCTGCCGAAGAGCTGTCCGACGACGAGTGGCTGGCCTTGGCGGCTGCGGCGGTGGAGGCGTCCAAGGATTGGATGTCCACCCATCTGCACTCCAGGTGGGAACGCTCCATCGCCAATTTCCAGAGCAAGCACCCGCCCGGGTCGAAATACCACTCGGAGGCCTATAAAAAGGGGCGGTCCAGGCTGTTTCGGCCCAAGTCGCGATCCGTGGTCAGAAAGAACGAGGCGACCGCCGCGCAGGCCTTTTTCGCCACCGCCGACAACGTGAGCATCGAGGCGGAAAAAAAATCGGATCCGCAACAACGGGTGTCGGCGGAGTTCATCCAGGCCATCGTCAACTACCGGCTCGATCGCTCCATCAGATGGTTCCTCATCGTGGTGGGCGCGTTCCAGGACGCCCATATCTATGGGGTGTGCATCTCCAAACAGACGTGGGATTTCAAGGAGCAGGAAGAAGAGTACCAAAAGCCGGTGCCAGATCCACTGACCGGGCAACAGAGTCTCGACAGTGAAGGCAGACCGATGTTCTCGACCGCCACACGGAAAAAGGTGGTGGTTGACCGTCCGCGCATCGACCTGCTGAGGCCGGAGAATTTCCGGATCGATCCGGAGGCGGATTGGACCGACCCGATCGGCACCTCGCCCTATCTGGTGCAGATCATCCCCATGTACGCCCACCAGGTGCAAGAGAAGATGAAGACGGGCGAGTGGAATCACCACAGCCTGGAGGAGATCGTGCGCTCCATCGACGAGGGGAACGGCGACGATACCGTGGATGCGATGAGACGGCGCGATGATTCGGGGCAAAAGGAGGTCAAGGTCAAAGAGTACACCCTGGTCTATGTTCACGAGAACTTCCTGCGCCGGGATGGGGAGGAGTGGGTGTTCATGACTTTGGGGAAATCCTCTCTCCTGACCGCCCCACGCAGAGCCAAAGAGGTCTACCCCTATGCGGAACGCCCGTTCACCATGGGCGTGTGCGTGCTGGAGACGCATCAGATCTATCCGGCCTCCGTCGTCGAGCTTGGATGGGAGATTCAGGCCGCGCTCAATGAGATCCAAAACCAGCGGTTCGACAACGTGCAGTTGGGCATGAACGGGCGATATCTGGCGCGTCGTTCCGGGGGCGTGGATACCACCTCCCTGGTACGCAACATCCCAGGCTCCGTGACCCTGACCAACGATCCCACCACCGATGTACTCCCGCTGCAAACCCGGGATGTCACGGCGTCGGCCTACCAGGAGCAAAATCTGCTCAACAATGATTTTGACGAGGTGTCCGGGAGTTTCAGCCAGTCGTCGGTCAACACCAACCGGAGACTGAATGAGACGGTCGGCGGCATGCGGATGCTGTCCGAGGATGCCACCTCCATGCAGGAGTATCTCCTGAGAACATTTTCCGAGACGTGGGTCGAACCCACACTGCGGCAACTGGTGAAGATGGAACAGCTTTACGAGTCCGACGCCATGGTCATGGAGTTCGCCCGGGATGAGGCCAAACTGGTGCAACGCTACGGCATGTCCGAGGGGTTGGATGCCTTGCTGGATGGTGACGTGACCGTGCGCTGCAATGTGGGCACAGGGGCCACCAAACCACACCAGAAACTGGATCGATTGATCCAGGGGTTGACCCTCATCACCAACACCACGGGCATCCGTCCCAATCCGCAGGAGGTCATCAACGAGGTGATGGGATTGCTTGGATATGAGGATGGCGCGCGGTTTTTCCCGGATCAGAATCAACCGCCACCCGTTCCGCCTCCGGATCCGAAGATCGAACTGGAACGGGAGCAGCTCGAATTGGAGCGGCAACGCCTGACCATGGATGCCAAACAGGGAGAGGTGCACGCCCGACTGAAGGCCATGGAAATCGCCAACCGAAAGGATGAAAAACTGCTGGATGCCCGGATGAGACATCAGAGACATCAGGCCCAGATCGGAGCATCCTTACTGAGAGGAGTGACACGGTGAAGGAAGAGGCCATTCGCGCCCTGGTGAGAATCGGCGCAGGCCGGATGATGACGGCCATCGATGATTACGAGTCCCAACACGAAACCGCCCAGGCCGAGGTGTCGCTGGCACGCGAGGGCATCCGCTTTTTTCAGTCGAATCTCGGGAGATATGTGGTCGGCATGGCCGTCGAGCAGATCCTGGAAGCCAGAACCGGTCTCGAAACGGTCTCGCCACAGGATGAGGCCGCAATCCGGCAGTTGCAGAATCAAATTCACATTGGGCGCGCGGTGATCCGGTGGCTGGACGGGGCCGTACAGCGCGGCCTGGACATGGAGCAATTTTTGAAAGAGGAGCAACGCAATGAGCGATGAGCAAGAGGCTATCCCAACTGAGGACGCCCAGGAGGTGATCGAACCGGACATGGCCGATGGTGGGGATGATGGGATCCAAACCGGCCATGACGACGATTCCGAGGTGGATGTCGGGAGCCGTGATGAGGCCCCGAGCAATCCCCGTCAGGCGGCACTCGATCGGATTGCCGCCCGGCGTGACGCCGAAGTCGCGGGGGAGCCCCACGACGGACGGCACGACCCGAATGAAGAAGAGAACGAACGCGGCGAGTCCGAGACTCCACCGCAGAACCAGCCATCGCCGAAACGGCGCGTGGCCGATGACCAGGATCTGATCCAGGTGGTCATCAACGGCGAAATCAAAGAGGTGCCGGTTGCCGAGGTGCGCAGTTCGTTTCAGATCGAAACCGCCGCACGGCAACGCATGACCCAGGCCGCTCTTCTCGACAAGGCATTGCAAGACCGCGCGGCGTATCTGGCGGCCCGAGAGAAGGAGTTGACGGCCAAAGAACAGCAGGGCATGCGTCCTGGCGAGACCCGCGAGGCCACCCCTGGAGAACAGTCACCCCAGAAAGACACGTCACAAAAAGCGGCCAAATTGCACGAGGCCCTCTATTCGGAAGACCCGAAGGCCATCGATCAGGCGATGCGTGAATATCTGCAAGAGGTGGTCACGCCCCCGGATGCGACACCCCATGCCGTTCCGGTCGCCGAGATGGTGCGTACCGAGGTGCGCAAGGAGCAGGTGTATCAGCAGGTGGCGGTGGCCCAACGCGCGATCGCCAAAGAGTTTCCGGATGTCACGGGCGATCCGATCATGGCCAAACTGGCGGATGATTTTGTGGGGGCGGAATACCAGCGCAATCCCAATCAGGACGTGACCGCCCTGTTGAGGGCCGGATGCGCCCATGCCAGAAAGATCGTCTCGACGACCTACCAGAAGGTGGCCCAGCATACGGGGGCACCCTCCCGGATCGACCTCAAAAGAGCAACCACCCGGCTGCAAGCACCGATCGGCACAGGACGATCCGTTGCCGCCGTCAAAAAACAGCCCCGTGAACCGACCGCACGCGAAGAGTTGGCCGCGTTGCGCAAGATGCGGGGACAATGATCACTCGCAAACAGGAGAAAAAAACGCATGCCTGCTCAAATCACCGGATCAGACGGGCTGGTATGGAACCAGCAGGACGGATATCTGGCCAGCCCGAAAATCAGCCGCAAGTTGCGGACGGAGACCCCGAAAATGGCCCGCTTCCGTCAATTCTGCGATGTGGAGGACGCCATCGGATACGGGCGCGGCGACACCTTCCATTGGGATCTGCACGGGAGCCTCAAACGCAAAGGCGGAAAGCTCTCCGAGAACATGCCGATCCCGGAAACTTCGTTCGACACCGCGCAGGGAACGTTGATCATGGATGAATGGGGGCTCTCGATCCCGTTCACCAAGAAACTGGAAACCCTGTCGGAAATTCCGATCATGGCCGTGATCAATAAATCGCTCAAGAAGGATTGCGCCGAAACTCTGGATCGGGCGGCGCACGCCGAGTTTTGCGCCACCCCGATGCGGGTGACGGCGGCCACCTCCACGGCGACCGTGACCATCTCCACCAACGGCACCGCCGCCGAAACCAACAACGTGCCCCTGGGAAAGGAGCACGTCAAGTTGATCGTGGAGAAGATGAAGGTCGAAGGGGTGCCGACCCATGACAATGGCGACTATTACGCCATCGGCTCCTATCCGGCTTTCCGTCAGCTCAAGAACGATCTGGAGACGGTGCATCAATACACCGAGTCCGGAGCGCAACTGATCATGCGCGGCGAAGAGGGGCGATATGACGGCTGCCGGTTCGTCGGCCAGAACAACATTTCCGCTGGCGTCGGGACCACCGCGAACGCCAGTTGGGCCAACGCCAAAAGCGATGCCGTGTTTTTCCTCGGGGCCGACACCGTGACCGAGGCCATCGCGATCCAGGAGGAGATCCGCGTCAAGATGCCCGGAGATTACGGGCGTGACCGGGGGGTGGCGTGGTACGCCCTTCTGGGATATGCCCTCGCCCGTCCGCTCTACAATCAGGCCCGTGTCTATTTGTGGGACAGCCTGACCTGACCTTCCGGGACAACAAGGACAAGGAGCACAACAATGGGATACATGAATCCGAATCACATCGTGGTCCGGGAGACCCAGACGGCCACCTCGACCGCCGGAGCGACCACTGTCGGGCCGTCGATGCGCAATTTCCAAAAGATCCACCTGAAGGGCGCGCATGCCATCGTGAAGGTGGCAGGCACTACCACCGGGCACGGCTTCGACGTTTACAACGGGACCAGTTCCATCGGACGTGTCACGCTGGGCACCGCTGCGGCGGAATCCACCGCTTCGGCCACCCTGACGGGGGATACCACCATTCCCGCCTTCGGCACGGTGAGCGTGAAGTCGCTGGCCGATGCCACGGGCACGGCTCAATTCATTTTCGAGTTCCAGGCCGCCACCGACGCGGCGCAGTCGGAATGACACCGGGCAACCCCATTCAAACCAGAAAAGAGGCAGAGGAGTACGACGGCATGAGCAAGAACCAGGAGAGCGGAAGCGGCAAAGAAAGTGCTGCCGACGAAGGGTTGGTGAAAAAGGAAAACTTCAAGGCCCAGGTGCCCGAATCGGGCGAAGGGGAGCGTCTCCCGCCCAATGCGGGGAGCGAGAAGATCCAGTACGGCGGGAAAAATTACGAGATCGGATGACGCGATCGTCAAACGGAGACTCAATCAAGAAGGCCGGGCAATCCCCGGCCTTCTTCGTGTGTGGAGGTGGGGAATGGCCAATGACAACCGGGGCAGGCAGTGCCTCGATGAGGGGTGTGTCTCAGTCTCCAGACTGAACCGGGCGGAAAAAAACTGGGGGGGTCGGAATTTATATCCCCAGGCTGAAGATGAGCCACGGAGACGAGAGCGGGGGCATTGGAATGAAACCGGATGGGTCCGGGAGTTCTACGGAAACGACGAGGTGGTGACATGATTGACTGGAAACAACCCTATGGGACAGCCAGCCATGTGGGCGGGAACGGGGCCAAGTACATCCAGAACGGCGTCTGGTACGACGTGAACGGTTGTCCGGTCCAGGAAAAGGAGCGCGGGCCGGAGGAAGAGGAGAGCGTCCACCCGCCACCTGCCGCCACCCCGCCTCAAACCAGGCGCACCAGGAGCAAGGGTGGATCCGGACCATGAGCGATTACACCAACGACTCCACACGGGAAATCCGCTGGCTCGCCGTGCCCTACACGCGCGGAGTCGGATTGGATATGGGGTGTGGCGCGGAGCGGTTGCGTCGCGATGCCATCGGGGTGGATGTCAAGTTGGTCCAGAACGGGGCCACCATCGTGGGGGCGATCCATCAGGCTCCGGCATGCTTTGCCGAGAACGCCCTGGATTATGTGTTCACCTCGCGCCGCATGGGGGGTGAACACATCCCTGATGCCGCCGCATCGTTCTGGAAAGTCATCCGCCCGGGAGCCTGTCTGGTGGTTTATCAACCGGAGGAGGATGCCCAACTCTGGCAGGCGGCGATCCGGCAATGCGCCGTCGGGGCCACCCAGATGGAAGACGAAATCAGCCCCGACGGCGCATCCCGGTTCCTGGTCTGGCGCAAGGAGAGCACACCAGGATGGCGTGAAGAGATGCCTTTCAAACGCCACGACCAACCCCGTGCGCTGGTTGTGCGCTACGGGGGGTATGGGGATCAACTGCAAGCCTCTGCGGTATTTCCGGGGCTGAAGCGGCAAGGGTATGAGGTGTGGATGCAGACCGTTCCCATCGGACAGGAGGTGTTGCGCCACAATCCGTTCATCGATGGTTGGTGGGTGCAGGATCCGATGCAGGTGCCCGACGCGGATCTGCGGGAGTATTGGCAAGCCTTGGAAGGGCGGTTTGACAAGGTGATCAATCTGAGCGAATCGGTGGAGTGGACCACGCTGGTGCATGAACACCGGCGGGCCTTTCATTGGCCACCGGAGGCCCGGAGATATCTCTTCGACGGCCTCAATTATCAGGAGTTGATTCACCGCATCGCCGGGGTGCCCGGTCCATACGATGTGACCTTTTTCTCCACACCCGAAGAACAGGCGTGGGCCAGACAGCAAAAGATCGATCTGGCCGGATCGCAGGTCATCTTGTGGGTGCTGGCAGGGTCTGCGTTCCACAAGGCGTGGCCGTGGACCCCCAACGTGGCCGCACGCATCCTGAATGAATGGCCGGAGGCGGTCATCGTCACGGTGGGGAGCCGGAACTGTCAGATTCTGGAGGAGGATCTGCCGCAGGATCCGCGCATCGTTCGCCGCTCCGGGGTGTGGTCCATCCGGGAGACCATGGCCTTTGCCCAGACGGCCACGGTCGTGGTCGGTCCGGAAACCGGCGTGTTGAATGCGGTCGGCACCTCGGACGGGCCATGCAAGGTGCTGCTGCTATCGCACTCCAGCCGGGCCAATCTGGCCAAACACTGGAAACGCACCATCGCCCTGGAACCGACTGGAGTGCCCTGCTTTCCCTGTCATCAACTGCATTACGGAAAAGAGACCTGCATTGAAAATGCGGACACGGGGGCCGCGCAATGCGCCACCCGCATCGGACCGGAAGCGGTCCATCAGGCCATTGGGAGGAGTTTGAAGCATGACGCGCAACGAGGCCGTGGCCCTGGTGGCCATGCGGGCCGAAAATATGGATTTGAACGGGGCAAGAATCATCGCCGAAATGCAGTTGGCTCAGAACGAATTGGAACGGCGTCCAATCCTGCCCTGGTTCTTGATCTCTGACACGCCCGACTTGACCATTCCGGCAGGCAG
>JADGBU010000100.1:0-1289 GCA_015231295.1 Magnetococcales bacterium
GGAAAAGGCCAAGATCGAGCTGTCCAACAGCACCCAGACCGATATCAATCTGCCCTTCATCACCGCCGATGCCAGTGGTCCCAAGCATCTGAACATCAGCATGACCCGGGCGAAACTGGAATCCCTGGTCGATGACCTGTTGCAACGCACCCTGGATCCCTGCCGCACCGCGCTGAGAGATGCGGGCATCTCCACCCGGGATGTCCACGAAGTGATCCTGGTGGGTGGCATGACCCGTATGCCCAAAGTGCAGAGCCTGGTGGCCGAGTTCTTCGGCAAGGAGCCCCACAAGGGGGTCAATCCCGACGAGGTGGTGGCCATCGGAGCCGCGATTCAGGGCGGGGTGCTTAAGGGCGAAGTCAAGGATGTGCTGCTGCTGGATGTGACGCCGCTCTCCCTGGGTATCGAAACCCTGGGTGGTGTTTTCACCAAGCTCATCGACAAAAATACCACGGTCCCGACCCGCAAGTCGCAAATTTTCTCCACCGCTTCGGACAGCCAATCCGCCGTGACCATCCGCGTCGCCCAGGGCGAACGGGAAATGTTCGGGGATAACAAAATGTTGGGCCAGTTCGATCTGGTGGGTCTGCCCCCGGCTCCCCGTGGCGTGCCCCAGATCGAAGTCACCTTCGACATCGACGCCAATGGCATGGTGCATGTGTCGGCCAAAGACAAGGGAACCGGTCGCGAACAGTCGATCAAGATTCAGGCCTCCGGCGGGCTTTCTCAGGACGAGATCGATAAAATGGTCCGCGAGGCCCAGGCCCACGCCAGCGAAGATGCCAAAAAGCGCAAGCTCATCGATGCCCGCAACCATGCCGACTCCCTGGTCTACAGCACCGAGAAGTCCCTCAAGGAGCACGGCGACAAGGTGGATGGCGGCATCAAGAAATCCATCGAGGATGCGCTCGCCGCCTTGAAGGCGGTCCTGGATGGCGATGACGCGGAAAAGATCGAAAGCCTCTCCCAATCGTTGATGGAAGCCTCCCTCAAACTCGGGGAAGCGGTCTACAAGGAGAATGAGCAGGCAGCACCCGGCGGCGGTTTCGACAGTGATCCGCATGCGGCGGGTGGCAAAAAGGGCGCCCAATCCGGCAAGCCGGAGGACGTGGTTGAGGCGGACTACGAGGAAGTCCATAACGATAAAGACACCAAGTAATGTCCAGGGATTTATACGAAATCCTCGGCGTCCCCAAGGACGCTTCGGATGCTGCCATCAAGAAGGCCTATCGCGCCTTGGCCATGGAACTGCACCCGGATCGCAATCCGGGTGACAAGACCGCCGAGTC
>JADGBU010000100.1:1340-12549 GCA_015231295.1 Magnetococcales bacterium
CTATGATCAGTTCGGCCACGCCGGATTGAATCAGGCCAGTGGCGGCGGAGGCGGCGGATTCTCCGGGGATCCTTCCGGCTTCGGCGGCGGTGGCTTCGGCGATATCTTCGAAGAGTTCTTCGGCGATATCTTCGGTGGTGGCCGGGGCGGCGGTGGCCGGGGTGGACCGCAAAAAGGAGAGGATTTCCGCTATGATATGACCGTCTCGCTGGAGACGGTCATGCATGGGGCCAGCGAACGGATTCGCATTCCCTCCATCGTGCGCTGCGATACCTGTCGCGGCTCCGGGGCCAAACCCGGCAGCGGTCCGGAAACCTGTTCCGCCTGTGGCGGCGCGGGTCAGGTGCGGACGCAGCAGGGCTTCTTCTCCATCTCCCGCCCCTGTCCCACCTGTCGCGGACAGGGGCGGATCATTCGCAATCCCTGCGGCGATTGTCAGGGTCAGGGGCGGCAGCGTTCCGAGAAAACCTTGACCGTGAAAATCCCGCCGGGCGTCGAAACCGGAACCCGCATCCGCCTCTCCGGCGAAGGGGGAGCCGGGCCTCTCGGTGGACCTGCGGGCGATCTTTATATCATCATCGAGGTGGCACCTCATCCCATCTTCGAGCGGTTCGGACCCGATATTCTGTGTCACGCGCCCATCACGTTTCCGCAGGCCGCCCTCGGCGGCAAGCTGGAAGTGCCTACCCTGATCGGTCGGGCCATCGTCACGTTGCCGCCGGGAGTCCAGACCGGTAAACGGTTGGCTCTGCGCGGCAAGGGATTGCCGCATCTGAATCGTCCGGGGGTATTTGGCGATCTGGTGGTCGAGGTGCGGGTGGAAACCCCGGTCACGCTCACCAAACGGCAAAAAGAGCTGCTCCAGGAGTTCGAGGAGCTCTCGAATCAGGAGTCCCAACCCGAGTCCCACTCCTTTCTGGGGCGGGTCAAGGAGTTTCTCGACAAGATGTCTTCCAAGTAGGGAATCAGGGTCATGGGTACGCAGCAGTCCGAAATCGTGGTGGTCGGCGCGGGAGGCCGCATGGGTCGCATGTTGATCCAGGCGGTTCAGGCCCGTTCCGATGCCCGTCTGGTGGCCGCCACCGAACATCCCGAATCGCCGTTCGTCGGCCAGGATGCCGGAGAGTTGGCCGGCGTGGGAAAGCTCGAAATCCCGATTACCGGTGCGGCGGAATCGGTCTTTCTGCCCGGTCGGGTGGTGATCGATTTTACCCTTCCCCAGGCAACTTTTGCCCATCTGGAGTGGGCGGTGGCCCATCGGGTTCCGATGGTGATCGGAACCACCGGAATCGACGCCGGTGGCCGGGAACGGATCCGACAGGCGGCGGAAGTGATTCCGATCGTCTTCGCGCCGAACTTCAGCGTGGGGGTCAACCTCATGTTTCGACTGGCTTCCGAGGCCGCCAAAGCCTTGGGTGAGAGCGTCGATATCGAGATCATCGAAGCCCATCATCGCCACAAGGTCGATGCCCCTTCCGGCACGGCGTTGGGGTTGGGACAGGCGATCGCCGAAGCATTGGACCGGGATTTGCAGAAGGTTGCCGTGTATGGCCGTGAAGGGCATACCGGAGCCCGTGAACGCAGCACCATCGGCTTCGCCACCGTGCGGGGCGGGGATATCGTCGGGGATCATACCGCTCTGTTCGCCGGTGACGGCGAACGGTTGGAGATTACCCATCGGGCTTCCAGCCGTATGACCTTTGCCCAGGGTGCCGTTCGCGCTGCCGTGTGGTTGCGGGGACGTGAGAATGGTCTGTTCGATATGGGTGATATTTTGGGGTTCAGAACTTCATAGGGCCAATGCGTTGATGTATCATGAGAAAAATGACGCGGCCCGCAGGGTCGCGTTTTTTTTTGAACTTTGTGCCACGGAGGGCGGTCTAAAAGAGTGCAACCAATCGTTCATGGAAGATACGATTCCGTTGACTGAAAGTTGATAAGCGTCCATTCGTTTCAGGAAGGAGTCATAACGTTCGGGTCTCAAGGGGGGTAAAGGGCAACTGAAGGACCGCTTGTTAGACGTTCATGTAGGTTCTGGAGTGCGCTTTCTAAAAAAGGAGACAGAAAAATGGGTACATCATTGGATAGATTCGAGACGGAAAATTATGGCCTGTGTCACGGCGTGAGAGACCATGTGCATATCGAGTTGGGGGACAATGGTTTCAGTGTCTGCCGGAGTGATCAGGCTCGGATTGGCGACTGCCTGATCGAGGGGATCCCGGACCTCGGGGTGGCCACGGAGTTGACCGAATTGCTGATCGGTGAATTGGAGCAGAAGGCATTGGAAGCTCAGGAGAAGCCGGGTTTGGTTTTCGGTTGATCGCACGGTTGGAATAAGGATTTCAAAAAAAAAGCCAGGGGTTGCTCCCTGGCTTTTTTTTGTCCGATTTCTACTGTTGGGGTCCAGGGGCCATCCTCACACGGCAAGATCAAGAGCCACCATCTCGGTGTAGAGCCAGGAAATATCCCGCTCGCTCAAGCGATCGGACAAAAACAGGCGCGGCTGAGTATCGACAATCTCGAAGGAGCCCAGCGGACGCTGCGGCAACAATCGGGAGGAGAGATGCAAGGTGGTCACGCCATGCTTCCAGAGCAGATGCCGACCCAGAGCCGGATGCAGTCTCAGGAAGGTCTCCCCATCGCTGACATGGAGCAGTTTGGCGGCAGGCATGCGCTTCCACCTGCCGAGCTTGAACACCACATGACAAACGCCCCGCGCATCCCCCAACGCCACCTGATGCAACCAGGGAAAAGGACGATGCAACCGACAATCCCGCACCGACTCCCCGGACAAGAGGGTCAACATCTCCTGACGCTCTCCGACCACCCGGGCTTTCAGAGCCTTGGGCCAGGGCGTGTTGGGAATCACCGTCACACCGTTGCCCATGGTTTGAAAGCGTCGGGTCAGATAGATCTTGGCCACCACCGGATTGGGGGTCAGCATGGTGACGTGATAGCCGGTCTGAGCCATCAGGGCGCGCCACAGTTCCAGACTCAGATGACGGTAGGACTCCAGCACCACCCAACTGTTCTGATTGCAGAATCGTTCCGTGACGCCCCGGATCGTCCGTTCGGCGTAGATCGCCCCGAACACCCCCGCCACCCGCTCCTCATCGACCAGCATGAAGCCGTGATTGGGTGCATTGGCCATCCAGGGTTGACTGTAGGCATTTTTCCACAAGGCCGGGGAGAGTTTGCGATTGAGCCGCTCGTGGAGAAATTGACACACCATCTCCAGATCCGCATCCAGGATCGGCAGAATTTCCGGGGCGACCGGTTGCATCATCGGCAGGGATTCCGGCTCTGTCGTATCGGTCATACGGTGCTCTCCTCACGCAGCGATTCGTGCAGGGTGAACAGGGAGGCATCCTCGCCGTGGGCGTCGCGGAAGGCGGCGACATCGATCACGATGCCGGTGCGGGTGTGGATCATGGCCGGATCCTCCAACAGCAGCCGCATCGGGGCGTTGCGCTCCGTGGGCACAAAATCCAGCACCAACGGCGGACCCCGCCACAGGGTGAGCAGTCGCAACAGAAAGGCGTACTCCACCCGTCGTTGCAACACCCGGCAGGAGAGCACCCAGGCGCGAATGTGTCCCGTGACCTCCACGAGACAGGCGAGAATTTCGCCATGCGTTCCGGTGCGGTCCTCCAGCGTGGCGGTGAAGAGTCGTCCGCCATCCGCCAGAATCGCCGCCAGATCCTCTTCGTTCCAGCGCATGCCGTTGAGATTGAATTGATTGGTCTTGTTGATGAGTTGATGGGCGCGTGTCCATTGACCCATCGGAGGTTCCCGCAGGGTCAGCACCATGGAGAGCCCCTGGAGAAAGAGTCGCAACTGCTCGTCGCTGCTGGTCGGGGGCGGCAGGGTGGTCAGCAGACGATGATAGATTTCGGTGCGTTGGGCATCTTCGGCGGTGAGGGCGCGACGGGAGGCCAGACGGGAGATCTGGTCCAGAAAGTGCGGCATGCTCTCTTCGTCCGCCGGAAAGGGCAGCGTGGTGATCATGGGAAGCGAGGCGGTCACTTCGGCCAGTTCCACCGGATTGTCGTCGATGAAGACGAAGGCCTCCAGTCCCAGATTGAGCTGGTTGGCCAGGGCGTGAAGCTGTGCGGATTTGGCCCCGTAACCGGCCCGGATGGCCACGAAATCCCGACTGTCGAGGGGCATTCGTCCCGAGGCGAAGGGCGCGCGGGCCAGATCCTCATCGTTGCGACTGACGGCGGCCAGGAGCAATCCTTGCATTTTCAGTCGCTTGAGCAACGATTGAAACAGAAAATGACGGTATCCCATTCCCACCGGTTCGGCCAGCACTCCATCGGGTCCAACCTCGCCGACCACCCCATGCCAGGCGGTGTGATCCAGATCGGTGACGATCACCTTGATCGAACCGGCGGGCGGTTCCAACAGCCAGGTGATGAGCTGATCGGAAAGAGGCCCGAGTTGACGACCGGCGATGGGATTGCCGCTGGCCAGATGACTCGACAGGGCATAATACCGGGGATCGAGGATCAGGGCCTGATGCCGGGAGGCCAGTTCGGTCAACCAGGCGGTGAGGGCGGCATTTTTGCTGTGATCCGGGAGCAGCGGCGGAACCGGCGCGGGCAGATAGGCGAAACGGGCCAGGGGACGCCGGGAGAGCAGTTCCATGCGACGGGCGGCTTCGTGACGCAATCGCGTTTCGTCGGCCAGGGTGGGTCCGGTCCCCAGGCGCCAATCCAGCTCCGGAACCAGATCCCACGGAAACAGCAGAAACAGCTCCGTGCGTCCGGGAATCGGCGGCAGGGTGATCGATTGCATCAGCGTGCCGAAAGGGAGCAGATCCAGATCGACGCGGATCGATCGTTTGGCGGCCTGGGCCCGGAGAAACAGCCCCAGTTGATCGACCATGGCCGAACTTCCCAGCAGCAGGGGCAGGGATTGCGCCTGCTCCAGAGGGATCGCGAGCCATTTTTTGGCTTCCAGATAGTTCATGGGACCATCCCTCCAGAGAGGGTCAGGGTGGCACCGGAGGTGAAGATCGACGGATTGTTCAGCAGCCAGTGCAACTGGGCGGCGGCCTCTCCGGTGGTGATCAACTGTCCGAAGGGGGAGCGGTCCGCGTGCTTGAGGCGGATGGCTTTGCTGGTGGAGGCGTTCATGCCGGGCCCTTCGATGATGTCGAAAACCACGCCGAGACATTTCTGTCCTTTGGCTCCCAGTTCCAGGGCGAGAATCCGGGTCAGGGTGGGGATCAGGCTCTTGCCGAGACTGTAGAGCGGCATGCGATAGTGATGCCAGCCGGGTTCGGCCAGGGTCGAGCCCACCAGAATCAGCGGCGCGCCGGGCAGACCGTGGGTGGCCAGGGTTTGCGCCAGGGTGATCATCTGTTCCAGCGGGGCGGCCACCTGATGCTGAACCGCCGCATGCGTGGCGGAACCCAACTGGATCAACCGTTGATTGTCCGGTGCGGGCCAGCCGCAATGGATGATTCCGGCCACGGGACGCCCCTGAAGAAGATCCGTATCCGACGGGTTTCGGGACCAGGGCAGGGCGGACTCTCCCACGAGCGTCCGCAGGGCCGAGCCCAATCCGCCGGAACTGCCGGTGATCAGGATCACCGGGGCGGCGGGGTCGTGGCGCGTCGGGGCGGGGGGCGGCGCGTCGAGGACGGGAGCCGACTCCCGTTGCTGATGATAGCCGTACCGGTAGGAGCCCTCGACGCAGCGGATGCCGGTGGAGATGTCGTCGATGGCGACCGTCACCTCTCCCGCTTCCGGGGAGGCGTGCAGCAGGGTGCCGGTGACGCGCAGGGTGGTGGGTGGCAGAATCGGAGCCACGAAGCGCAGTCGCATGCCGTGCAGCAGACACGCCCGACCGGGCAGATGCATCCCCGCCATGCGGGAAAAAAGAGCGGCGGAAAAGGCTCCGTGAAGAATCGGGCGTCCGAAGGTGGTGCCGGCGGCGTAGTCCGGATCGGTGTGCAGCGGGTTGTGATCCCCGGACAGGGCGGCGAACCGTTGCGCCTCCTCGAACGTGACCCGGACCTCGAAATGGACTTCGGTCATGGCTCCTTTTCTTCGAGCAGCAGGCAGGCCGCGGCGTAGGAGGTGATCCGGTCCATCTCTTCGATGGTCAGGGTCAGGTTGAATTCACTCTCGATGGCCGCCAGCAGCGAAACATGGGCCAGAGAGTTCCAGCGGGGTTCGGTGAGGCTGCGGAGCGATGCCACGGATTCGGACTCATCCAATTCCAGAACCGCGCGGAAGATCTCCTGTAGTTTCTGTTCGGTGCCGGGTTGCATTTCCTTGTCGCCTTTGGTGAGGGGATCGACCGAAAAGATGGGGTTCAACCGTCGGAGTCGTACCGTCGCTCCGGGAGTCGGGATCAGAGGAGGGCCGTCCCCTCTTGCGTCACGCCCATGGCCATGAACTTGTCGAATCGTTCTTTGATCAGGGTTCTGGGTGATTTTCTGCGCAGTTCCCGCAGATGATGAACGAGATGACGCTTGAGCAGATTGGCCGCCTCTTCGGGATTGCGATGGGCGCCGCCGATGGGTTCGGGAATGATCTCGTCGATTACTTTGAGTTCCAGGATATCCGGCGCGGTGAGGCGCAGGGCTTCCGAGGCCAGTTCGGCCTTGCTGGCGTCCTTCCAGAGGATCGAGGCGCACCCTTCCGGCGAGATGACCGAATAGGTGGCGTATTGCATCATGAGCACCCGGTTGCCCATGCCCAGGGCCAGCGCGCCGCCGGATCCCCCCTCGCCGATGACCACGCTGAGGATCGGCACCTTGAGGGCGGCCATCTCCTTGAGATTGCGCGCGATCGCTTCGGCCTGTCCCCGCTCTTCCGCCCCCTTGCCCGGATAGGCACCGGGGGTGTCGATGAGACAGATCACCGGCAGTTTGAACTTTTCCGCCAGTTTCATCAGGCGCAACGCCTTGCGGTAGCCTTCGGGTCTGGGCATGCCGAAGTTGCGGCGCACTTTTTCCTTGGTGCCGCGACCTTTTTCCTGACCGATCACCATCACGTCGATTTCGTCGAGGATCGCCAGGCCGCCGATGATCGATTCGTCGTCGCCGAACACCCGGTCGCCGTGCAGCTCCTTGAACTCCCCGAAGACCGATTCCAGATAGTCGGTGGTGAAGGGACGGTCCGGATGACGGGAGAGCAGCGCCTTTTGCCAGGGGGTGAGCTTGGCGAAGATGCGTTCCGTCAGATGGACGGTTTCCTGTTCCAGACGGGCGATCTCTTGAGAGATGTTGATATCCGAGCTGTCCGAGAGATGGCGCAGATCGTCGATCTTGGACATCAATTCGCCGATGGGGCGTTCGAATTCGAGAAAGGTTTGAGACATGGTTCGGCTTCCGGCCTGTTGCGTCGTCGAGGTGAAGAAAAAAAACGAAAGGGGATCGATCGATCATTGTGACATGAGATGGTTCTCGTGGCCATGGTTGGCGCGGGGGAAAGCATACGGTGTCGCGGCGGTGGATGCAATTCTTTACCGCACTGCGGTGTACGGATCGCGTGAATCGGGGCCTCCGGTGCGCGCCGGACCGCTCCCGGGCGCGGGTGGAACCCGGAAGATGGGGCCGTCGGATGGGGATTTCATCCCCGGTCGGGCCCATATCGAGGCCCGGATCGCGCCTTTGTGTTTGGAAAGCGTTGCCCCCCGTGGGGCACTTCTGGTAATTTGTCGCGATGAATCCACCCACCTGAAGCCATACGGGAACCACTCATGCAGGATCGTGTCGCCATTGTCACCGGGTCGAGCAGCGGAATCGGTCGTGTCATCGCCATGCAACTGGCCCGGCTCGGGGCCAAGCTTGTTCTGATCAGCAATGAATCGATCCGCCTCATCGAAGCCCTGGAAGAGGTGCGGACCCTCTCGCCGGAATCCGAAGCCTTCGAGGCCGATGTCACCTCGTTGCCGTGTCTGGAGGAGTCCCTCAAACTCACCCTGGAAAAGTTCGGACGGGTCGATATTCTGGTCAACAACGCGGGCATCACCCGCGATGGCCTGTTGATCCGCATGTCCCCGAAGGATTGGGACCGGGTGATCGAAGTCAATCTCACCAGCGTGTTCCACATGACCCGCATGGTGCTCAAACCCATGATGAAAGCCCGTTACGGACGCATCATCAACGTCGCCTCCGTGGTCGGGGCCACCGGCAATCCCGGACAGGCCAACTATGTCGCCTCCAAGGCCGGACTGGTGGGCTTTTCCAAGAGCGTCGCCCTGGAAACCGCTTCGCGCAATATTACCGTCAACTGTGTCGCGCCGGGTTTCATTCGTACCGCGATGACCGATGCGTTGAATCCCAAGGCAAAGGAGGCTATCCTCTCCCGGATTCCCCTGGGCACCATGGGCGAGGCCGAAGATGTGGCCAATGCGGTCGCTTTCCTGGCCGCCGAACGCTCCGGATACATCACCGGTGAAACCATTCATGTCAACGGGGGGCTCCACATGGCCTGATGGCCCCGTGATCCCTGTTCTGTCGGGAATCAACCCACATTCAACCACGTTTCTTTGGCATCCAAGAAAAGGAAATCCAGTCATGAGCAACATTGCCGAACGGGTCAAAAAGATCGTCGTCGAACAGCTTGGCGTCGAAGCCAGCCAAGTCACGGAAGAGGCCAATTTCGTCGAGGATCTGGGAGCCGACTCTCTCGATACCGTCGAGCTGGTGATGGCCCTGGAAGAAGAGTTCGGTTGCGAAATCCCGGATGCCGCGGCTGAAAAAATCGGAACCGTCAAACAGGCCATCGCGTTCATCGAAAAGCGCCTGGCTCAGTAAGCGGTTTCTTTCCCCCTCAACACGGTTTGGATGTGGACCGGACATGCGTTCCATTCCCCGCTCCGGGGAGAGTGTCCGATCCCATGCCAAATCGCCCATTGCACAGGGAGAAAATGAGCAGTGGAAGTTCGTCGGGTGGTCATTACCGGTATCGGACTGGTGACACCTCTCGGAGTGGGGATCAAGCCCGTCTGGGAGGGGCTGACCGAGGGGCGTTCCGGCATCGGCCCCATCACCCGCTTCAACCCCGAAGAGTATGCCTGCCGCATCGCCGGTGAATGCCGGAATTTCCAACCCGAAGATTGGGTGGATAAAAAAGATGTCAAGAAAATGGACCTCTTCATGCATTTCGGCGTGGCGGCGGCCCAGTTGGCCTGGGAGGATTCGGGATTCGTCATCGACGAAGCCAACGCCACCCGGGTCGGCGTGATCATCGGATCGGGCATCGGCGGGTTGACGGCCATCCAGAATCAAGCCTTCGTGCTCAAGGAACGGGGACCACGGCGCATCTCGCCGTTTTTCATTCCCATGTCCCTGATCAATCTGATTTCGGGGCATGTGGCCATCCGCTATGGCATGAAAGGCCCCAACCACGCGGTGGTCACCGCCTGCGCCACCGGAGCACACGCCATCGGCGACGCCATGCGGATCATTCAGCGGGGCGAGGCCGATGCCATGCTCGCCGGCGGTGCCGAAGCGGCCCTCTGCGAACTGGCCGTGGGCGGTTTCGCCGCCGCCAAGGCACTCACCAGCCGCAACGATGATCCCACCGCAGCTTCCCGACCCTGGGACCGGGGACGGGATGGCTTCGTGATGGCCGAAGGGGCTGGCGTGGTGGTGGTGGAAAGCCTGGAATCGGCCCAGAAACGGGGCGCGAATATCTACGCCGAACTGATCGGATATGGCATGTCCGGCGACGCCTATCACATCACCGCACCCCAACCCGACGGGGATGGGGCCGCCCGGTGCATGACCGCCGCCTTGCAGGATGCGCGTCTCTCTCCGGATCAGGTGGGGTATGTCAATGCCCATGGCACCTCCACCCCCATCGGCGACCACATGGAAACCCTGGCGGTCAAGCTGGCTTTCGGCGAAGCGCATGCCAAAAAGCTGATGATCTCCTCGACCAAATCCATGACCGGTCATCTGCTCGGTGCCGCAGGCGGGGTCGAGGCGATCTTTACCGCGCTGGCCCTGAAAAACGGCGTTTTGCCGCCCACCATCAATCTCACCGATCCCGACCCGGAGTGTGACCTGGATTACATTCCCAATACCGCGCGGGAACAGGTGGTGGATTACGCGCTTTCGAACTCCTTCGGATTTGGCGGCACCAACGCCACTCTGGTCCTGAAGCGGTTTCATTGAAGCGACGGATCTTCAAGATTGCGGCGGCTATTCTGATGGGCCTGCTCCTCCTCGCTGGAGGGGCAGGCCTTGTTTATGTGCGCTTTCTCGACAGCGCGTTGACCGAACCCAGGCGCGTGATGATCGAAAAAGGATGGGGCGTGCCGCAGATCGCCCGCCATCTGGAATCCCGGTCGGCGATTCCTTCGGCCTTCTGGTTTGTCTGGCTGGTGCGGCTGGATGGTCCGGATGGGGCGCGTCTGCATGCCGGCGAGTATCAGTTCGAAATCGGAGAAACACCTCCGGTGCTCCTGAACCGGATGAAACGCGGCGATGTGGTCCGGCATCGATTCACCTTCCCCGAAGGGTTGAACCTCCGCGAGATCGCCGCACGACTCCGCAGTCAGGGGTGGGAGGAGGCGGATCAGCGTCTGGCCGATCCCGGTCTGCCCGCCAAACTGGGCGTGCAGGCTCCAAGCCTGGAAGGGTGGCTGTTTCCGGAAACCTATCAGTTCGTGCGGGGTGACTCTCTGGAGGAGTTGTTGACCCGTATGACCCGCATGACCCGAAAGATTCTCGATCGGGAGTGGGCGCAACGGGCTCCGGAGGTCAATTTGACCCCCCTGGAGAGCCTGATCCTGGCCTCGATCATCGAAAAAGAGACCGGACAGGCGCAGGAGCGTACCCGCATTTCGGCGGTTTTTCACAATCGGTTGCGGCGGCAGATGCGTCTGGAAAGCGATCCCACGGTGATTTATGGTCTGCCCGATTTCAATGGGGATATTACCCATCGGGATTTGACCAATCCGACCCCATTCAATACCTATGTGATTCGTGGTCTGCCTCCCACGCCGATCTGCAATCCGGGGGCGGCGTCGATTCATGCCGCGTTGCATCCCGATCAGACCGAGGAGCTCTATTTTGTGGCCAGCGGGGATGGTTTCCATCAATTTTCCAAGAGTTACGCCGAGCATCGGGCCAAGGTGAACCGTTATCAGCGGGGAAATCGCGAGGGGGCGGGGAGACGGGAGAACGATGGACGGCCTTGATCCGATTCTGGCTCGGGGAGCCCGGGTCATCAGTTTC
>JADGBU010000101.1 GCA_015231295.1 Magnetococcales bacterium
CGCCGAAATCGAAGCCGTATACGGTGATCCATGGGCAGAAAACGACCGGAGGTGCGTGTGATGAATACCGATTCGATGACACCCCCTGACCACATTGCCCTGGTGGATGCGGTCAACCTGCACCTGACGCGCGCCCAAGCCATTATCCATTTTTCCTGGACCTTTACACCATCCTGATAAAACTGCATCATATTGAGTATCAGCAAAATTTTGAAATACAAACCAAAGAAATTGGACCGATGTGGTGCGTAAAATTTCACCGAAGGCTATGCGTGTGTGAGAATGCTGTTATGGTAAGGATTCGGTCATGCTGAAACTGGAAGATATCAAAAAAAATGCTGCCATTTCAGGCATTGATCCGGCGCATGTGGTGCGTGTCGTCACCACAGAAGCGGTTGGAGATAACGCACTTACGGTCTATTACAAAACACCAGATGGTCGGGTGCTGGAACGGATGCTGTTTCGCACCGATGAAGCCAACTTGGCCATTGCTGAAGCCGGTCGCCCCTGGGCTTTCGATGCACCGGGCGAAGAGTTCAAGTTGGCGGTGGAAGCCTATCGTATAAGCTTGGCCCACCTGTTCGATCCGATGATGGCAGTCCACACCTCCAATGTCGAACCCCTGCCACACCAGATCACGGCAGTATACGAATCCATGCTGCCGCGACAGCCGCTCCGCTACATCCTGGCGGATGACCCAGGTGCAGGCAAGACCATCATGGCCGGGCTGTTCATCCGAGAATTGTTGATGCGGGCTGACGCCAAGCGTGTACTGATTATCGCTCCTGGCAGCCTGGTCGAGCAGGGGCACGATGAAATGTATGAGAAATTCGGCCTTTCGTTCAGCTTGTTTTCCCGCGAACAGGTGGAACAATCGCGAAGTGGCAATCCTTTCGACGACTTTGATTTGATGGTGGCGCGGGTGGACCAACTGGCCCGCAGCGACGAGCTACAGGAAAAATTGCGTCTTTCACACTGGGATCTGGTGGTGGTGGACGAAGCCCACAAACTTTCAGCCAGCTACTACGGGAACAAGATCAAGAAAACAAAGCGGTTTTTGCTGGGTGAGTTGATCGGATCCGTTACCCGCCATTTTTTGATGATGACGGCAACACCGCACAACGGCAAGGAAGAGGATTTTCAACTCTTTATGTCACTGTTGGATTCTGACCGTTTCTACGGGAAATTCCGTGACGGTGCGCACAAGGTGGATGTCAGCGACCTCATGCGACGGATGGTCAAGGAAGATCTCCTCAAATTCGACGGCACCCCATTATTTCCTGAAAGGCGAGCCTATACCGTCAACTACCGCCTTTCGGATCTCGAAGCCGCATTGTATGCCGCTGTCACCGAGTATGTGAAGGAGGAGATGAATCGGGCTGACCAATTGCTGGATGGTGCGCGCAAGGGAACCGTGGGCTTTGCGCTGACTTCGTTGCAACGCCGATTGGCCTCCAGCCCAGAGGCAATCCACCAATCGCTCAAACGTCGGCACAACAAGCTGAAACGGCGTGTCGAAGAGGAGAAATTGCAGCAACGTGGGCACTCCGTGGGCGATATCCCCAGTCCAGGTGGCCTAGTAAATCTCCCGGAGGATATTTGGGAGTCCGCCGACGCGCTGCCTTCCGAGGACTACGAAAAACTGGAAGAAGCACTGGTCGATCAGGCCACCGCTGCCCAGACCATCCAGGAATTGGAAGCGGAAATCGTCATTCTGGCGGCACTGGAGGAACAGGCGCGGCAGTTGGTGCATTCCGGCCAGGATCGCAAGTGGGACGAGTTGTCTAAGCTGCTCCAGAACACCCCGGAGATGCACGACACCGATGGACGCCAACGCAAGCTGATTTTGTTCACCGAACACAAGGATACCCTGCACTATCTGGCGATCAAGATTCGCGGCCTGATTGGCAATGAAGAGTCCGTGGTGATGATCCATGGTGGTGTCAAACGAGAAGAACGCCGCAAAATTCAGGAGTTGTTCCGCAACGATCATGCCGTGCGGGTTTTGATTGCCACGGATGCGGCTGGCGAAGGTGTGAACCTGCAAAACGCCAACCTGATGGTCAACTACGACCTGCCCTGGAATCCAAACCGCATCGAGCAACGCTTTGGACGCATCCACCGCATCGGGCAAACCGAGGTCTGTCACTTGTGGAACATGGTGGCCGCCGAGACCCGCGAAGGTGACGTGTTCCAGCGACTGTTGGAGAAACTGGAAGTGGAACGTGCGGCTCTTGGTGGCCGGGTGTTTGATATTCTGGGGGAGGTGTTCGAGGAAAAAAGCCTCAAGGATCTGCTGATCGAGGCGATCCGCTATGGCGATGATCCAGAGGTGCGTTCCCGCCTGTTGCGCAAAGTCGAGGGTGCGCTCGATACCCGACATCTGGAGGAGATCATCAAGCGCAACGCCCTGTGCGAGGAGGTGATGGACGAACGCCGCCTCTTTTCCATCAAGGAAGAGATGGAAAAGGCCGAGGCGCGCAAGTTGCAACCCTACTTCATTCGCTCGTTCTTCAATCAAGCATTCCAGAATCTGGGTGGCGAACTGCGCCCACGAGAGACAGGACGTTACGAGATCACCAATGTTCCGGCCATCATTCGAGAGCGGGATCGTCAGATCAGTGGGCGGGACCGCCGCAACGCCGACCCGGTGCTGCGCCGCTATGAGCGGGTGTGCTTCGAGAAGTCCTTTGTCCGTCTCATCGGGCGCATTGGCGCACCGATGGCCAGTCTGATTCATCCTGCCCATCCCCTGATGCAGTCCGTGACCGACATCGTATTGGAGCAGCACCGAAACAAGCTCAAGCAGGGCACCATTCTGGTGGATGCGGGGGATTTGGGCCTTGCGCCCAGGGTGTTGTTCCTCATCGATCACGCGATCAAGGAAGGTGCCGACCCTGATCGCATCATCTCCCGCCGTATCCACTTTGTGGAAATTGACCCCAAAGGCAGTGCAAGCAAGGCTGGCTGGGCACCACACCTTGATCTGGCCCCAATAGGCCAGGAGGATGCCGCCTTGCTGGAGGATGTACTGGGTGCCTCGTGGATCAGCCAGAACCTTGAGCAGGTGGCGATGGCGCACGTCTCCCAGGCCCTTGTGCCTGAACATTTTGACGAGGTGCGCACTCGTCGCGAACAGATGGTGGACAAAACCCTGGCAGCCGTTCATGAACGGCTGGTGAAAGAGATCAATTTCTGGTCGGATCGTTACATCAAGCTGAAAGACGATATCTCGGCGGGCAAGGAGGTGCGTCTGAACCTGGAAAACGTCCGCCGTACCATCGACGATTTGACCGCCCGCCGCCAAGCCCGGGAAAAGGAACTGCTGGCCATGCGCCACGTCATCTCGGCCACCCCCGTGGTGTTGGGCGGGGCGTTGGTCATCCCGGCAGGGCTGATCATGCGCAAGAAAGGGGAAACGGGTTGGGCAACCAACGCAGAGGCACGCTCTCGTATCGAACGGATGGCCATGCAAGCCGTGATGGCCGCCGAGCAAGCCCTGGGGCATGAGGTCATTGATGTTTCGGCGCAAAAATGCGGCTGGGATATCACCAGTCTCCCCAAAGTCGTGGACGGGAAATGGCCTCCGTCCCGACACATCGAGGTAAAAGGACGCGCCAAGGGCCAGACCACTATCACGATCACCCGTAACGAGATCCTCTATGGTCTGAACCAGGCCGACAAGTTCCTCCTCGCCATCGTGTTGGTGGACGGCAGTCGCACCGAAGGCCCATACTATGTGCGTAATCCTTTTCGGCAGGAGCCCGACTGGGCGGTCACCAGCCTCAATCTGGATCTGGAGACACTGCTGGGGCAGTCCGTGACGGCGGAGGCGTCGGTGTGATGGAACGATACATGGCAGGCATAAACAGAGACGCCCCCGTGCTTGCGCTGCGGAGGCGTCGGGCCGGAGATGCGATCTCCAGCGGGGTTAGTGGCACCCATAATAGCGATAGCCGACGGGGGAATCAAGTCGAAAATTTATGGAGACTCCTGGCATGGCCCGCGTGATCGCCTACATCGATGGGTTCAACCTCTACTTCGGTTTGCGTTCGAAAGGCTGGAGAAGGTTCTATTGGTTGGATCTGGTCGGTTTGTCAAGATCCCTGCTCAAGCCGGGACAGGAGTTGCAGACTGTCAATTATTTTACCGCACGCATTCGCACCAACGGGCGCAACGACGAAGACCTGCGGCGACAAAACACCTATCTGGAAGCACTCGGCACCCAGACGGACCTGCACCTCCACTTTGGTCACTACTTGGAAAAGAAGAGGGAGTGCCGCCAATGCGGCGCACAATGGTTGGATTATGAGGAAAAGATGACCGACGTCAACATTGCAGTTCGTCTGTTGGATGACGCTTGTGAAGATCGCTTCGATACCGCCCTGATCGTATCGGGAGACAGCGATCTGACAGCTCCTCTCAACTTGGTGCGTTCCCGTTACCCAACCAAGCGGGTCGTGGTCGCGCTGCCCCCTGGCCGCCATTCCGTTCAGCTTACCCGATCTGCGGCTGGGTATTTCACCATTGGCGAGGACAAGCTGCGCCAGAACCAACTCCCAGAAACGATCATCAAGGCGGACGGGTTTGTCCTGACCCGCCCATCGCATTGGCGATAAGGAAAGTATTATGACCCCGATCAGAACTCCCAAGAAACTTATTGAAGTGGCCCTGCCATTGGATGCCATCAATGTGGCGTCCGCTCGTGAGAAGTCCATCCGTCACGGCCATCCATCCACGTTGCATCTGTGGTGGGCGCGGCGACCGTTGGCGACTGCACGGGCGGTTATTTTCGCCCAGATGGTCAACGATCCGGGTTACGAGCGTCATCTCAACCGGGGGGTGAACAAAAAAGAGGCTGCCATCGAGCGGGAACGATTGTTCAAGCTCATCGAAGAGTTGGTGCAGTGGGAGAACACCAACAACGAAGATGTGCTGCGCCGGGCGCGGGAGGAGATCAAAAAAAGTTGGCGCGAGACCTGCGCCCTCAACAAAAACCACCCCCAAGCGGCGGAACTTTTCAACCCGGACAAGCTCCCAGCCTTTCACGATCCCTTTGCCGGTGGTGGTTCCCTGCCGCTGGAAGCGCAGCGTCTGGGGCTAGAAGCCTATGCCTCCGACCTCAACCCGGTGGCAGTGACCATCAACAAGGCGATGATCGAGATTCCGCCCAAGTTTGCCGGGCGGGAGCCGGTGGGGCCGATTTCAAAGGGTGACAAGCAACCCCGGATGCAGGCCACCCAGTCCGATTGGTCCGGTGCCCGTGGTCTGGCCGAGGATGTGCGCCGCTATGGGGCCTGGATGCGGACCGAGGCAGAAAAGCGCATTGGTCATCTCTACCCGCAGATTGAGGTCACCGCTGACATGGCCAAGGAGCGCCCCGACCTGCAAAAGCTGGTGGGCCAGCGTCTTACCGTCATTGCCTGGCTGTGGGCACGCACGGTCAAAAGCCCCAACCCGGTTTTTTCGCATGTGGATGTGCCACTGGCTTCCACCTTCGTTCTCTCCAGCAAGGAGGGAAAAGAATCGTATGTAGAGCCGGTTGTGGATGGGGATTCCTATCGCTTCACTGTGAAGGTGGGCAAGCCGCCGGAGTGGGCGAAAGGTGGCACCACGGCAGGCAAGCGGGCAGCTTTCATTTGTCTGCTTTCCAAATCCCCGATTGACTACAACCATATCAGAGCCGAGGGAAAAGCCGAACGGATGGGACAACGGCTCATGGCGATTGTGGCCGAGGGGGTTCGTGGCCGGATCTACCTCCCACCAACGCCGGAACAGATTACAACAGCCGAAAGTGCTCGCCCGGAGTGGTCTCCAGAAATGGAGTTACCAAACAATCCCCGTGACTTCAAGACACCGAATTACGGCCTCACCAAATTCGGCGACCTCTTCACCCCCCGCCAACTGGTGGCTCTGACGACCTTTTCTGATTTGGTTGGCGAGGCCATCGAACGCTGCCGACAAGACGCCATTGCAGCAGGCATGGCCGATGATGGTGTTGGGCTGGATGGCGGTGGGATGGGCGCATTGGCTTATGCGCAGGCGGTGGGGGTGTATTTGGGGTTTGGGATAGACCGCCTTGCTGATAGATGTTCTTCTTTATGTGGTTGGGATTCAGGATATACGAAAATCCGTAATACATTTGGAAGGCAGGCTTTGCCAATGGTTTGGGATTTCGCTGAAGTTAATCCATTCTCGGACTCAACAGGAAATTTTGATTCTTGTCTTGAATGGGTAGAAAAATTCTTACAAGAAGCACCAGCAACAACATTATCATTGTCTGTTCAGTGCAATGCCCAAACCCAAACGATCAGTATTCAAAAAATTATATCTACCGATCCCCCATACTACGACAATATCGGCTATGCAGATCTGTCGGACTTCTTCTACGTTTGGCTACGTAAGAGCTTGAAACCCATCTTCCCTAGTTTGTACGCCACTCTTGCAGTTCCCAAATCTGAAGAATTGGTGGCCACTCCCTATCGCCACGGCAGTAAGGAGAAGGCTGAAATTTTCTTTCTGGACGGTATGAAAAAGGCGATCCACAACCTCGTTGCTCAGGCCCATTCAGCCTTTCCAGTCACCATATATTACGCATTTAAACAGTCGGAAACATCCGATGCCGTTGGCACATCAAGCACAGGTTGGGAAACCTTTTTACAAGCTGTCCTTGAAGCTGGATTTGCCATCACTGGCACTTGGCCTATGCGTACAGAATTAGGCAATCGCATGATTGGAGCCGGCACCAACGCCCTAGCCTCCAGCATCGTCCTGGTCTGCCGCAAACGCGCCACTGATGCCCCCTCCATCAGTCGCCGCGAATTCATCCGTGAACTTAATGCCACCCTGCCCGAAGCCCTGGAAGCCATGACCCGTGGTGGGATGAACTCCCCTGTTGCACCGGTGGATCTCTCCCAAGCCATCATCGGCCCCGGCATCGCCATCTTTAGCCAGTATGCCGCCGTTCTGGAAGCAGACGGCACCCCCATGAGTGTTCGCACGGCCTTGCAGTTGATCAACCGTTTTTTTGCCGAAGACGATTTCGACCATGACACCCAATTTTGTTTGCACTGGTTTGATGGCTATGGCTGGGCTACCGGGAAGTTTGGCGAAGCCGATGTGTTGGCGCGGGCCATGGGTACCAGCGTGGATGGGTTGGTTCAGGCGGGTGTGGTGGAGAGCGGACAAGGCAATCTGCGTTTGCTCCGTTGGACCGAATTATCCTCCTACTGGTTGCCGGAATATGATCAGCGCACGCCGATATGGGAGGCGTTGCATCAGATGATTCATGCGCTCAACCAGGATGGTGAAGCCGCGTCCGGTGGATTGCTGGCGCGCATGCCTGCCAAAGCGGAAGCCATGCGCGCCCTGGCCTATCGTCTCTACACCCTGTGCGAACGCAAGGGGTGGGCCGAGGAGGCGCGGGCCTACAACGAACTGGTTACGGCCTGGAATGGCATTGAAAAAATCGCCACCGAAATTGGTCATGTCGGCACCCAACAGGTCTTGGATTTATAAGGAGACGGGCTATGTTGAAAAGCTATGAAGCAATTTACGATCATGGTCAGTTCCGCTGGAAGGGCACGCCACCCGATGTGGACAGAGCGCGAGTCATTGTGACGATTCTGCCACCACAAGAGTCTGATGACTCTGGTACGCAAAAACGTCGTCAGCCACCGGAAATACTCAAGGGCAGCACGAGGATTCTGGGAGACATCGTCTCTTCTCCCTATTCGGAGGAGGAGTGGGAAGCGATGTTCGAGCGGACGGCGCGGCAACTGGAAGGCGATCCTGAGGCGTTCAAATGAGCGGTTCCGATTGGTTGCTCTTGGATACGCACATCTGGATCTGGTGGGCGAAGCGAGACCGTCAGCTTGCACCATCCATTGCCAAGCGACTGGATGAAACCCGTGCCGGACTCGCCATCTCCAGTGTTTCCGTTTATGAGGCACTGTTGCAAATTCGGCGAGGCCGCGTGGCCATTGATCTGCCTGTGCAAGAGTGGCTGCATGCCGCAACCGTCGAGGCCGGAATCGAGGTGATTGCCGTCAATGCCGAAATTGCGGCCAAGGCAGCGCTCTTGCCCCTGCACCATGGCGACCCGCTGGACAGGATCATCATTGCCACGGCTCTGCATCACGATGTCGGGGTGGTCAGTGTGGATGGCCAGTTTCCCCATTACGAGGCTCTTGCCGGTCGCTTGATTTCCAACTGAAGGATTGAAACCATGCCGCTCACCCCCTGGCGCGAACTCGCCACCCCTCATGAGGACGTTCTCAAAGGCACCTTCCTTCAGGCCGAATTTGCAGCGGATTTGTCACGGGTCCACTCAGGCAGTGCCACACGCGAGTATCAGGAGCCGACTCTTTTCTTTCAGCGCACCTTCATCACCGAAGGGATGCGCTTGCTGTTGGATTCCGTGGTGAAACGCCTGGCTGGAAAAGGTGGCGACCCGGTCATTCAACTGCAAACCGCCTTTGGTGGCGGTAAGACCCATACCATGCTTTCGGTCTACCACTTGGCCGGAGGCAAGGTTCCGGCCAGTGAGATGCCGGGCATCCCCGCCATTTTGGATGCAGCGGGGGTGAGCGAATTGCCCTCTGCCCGTATCGTCGTACTGGACGGCAACAAACTGGCTCCCAATCAGCCATCGATCCGCGAAGGACGCGCCGTCCATACACTTTGGGGGGATTTGGCTTGGCAGTTGGGCAAGGCGGAAGGGTTTGCCCTGGTGGCGGATGCCGACGCCTCTGGCACCTCACCCGGCAAGGCCACCTTGGAAACACTGCTGGCCCGTTACGCCCCCTGCGTCATTCTGATCGACGAGCTGGTGGCCTATGTTCGGCAATTCAGCGAAGGTCAGGTTCTGACGGGTGGTACGTTCGATTCCAACCTCTCTTTTGTTCAGGCACTGACCGAGGCACTCAAGGCCGTTCCCAACGCTGTGCTGTTGGCCTCCCTCCCTGAATCGGACCGAGAAGCGGGAAGTCAACGCGGGGTCAAGGCACTGGCAGCACTGTCCCACTATTTTGGTCGGGTGCAAGCATTGTGGAAACCCGTGGCCACGGAAGAGGCGTTCGAGATCGTCCGCCGTCGCCTGTTTGCCACCACCCAGGACAAAAAAGGGGCAACCGAGGTCTGCCGTGCCTTTGCCGATTTCTACATTTCCAATCGGGATGACTTTCCCCAGGAAACCCAGGAAAGTCACTATTTCGACCGGTTGATGCAAGCCTATCCTATTCACCCGGAGGTGTTCGACCGTCTTTACGAGGACTGGTCCACTCTGGACAACTTCCAACGCACCCGTGGCGTCTTGAAGTGGATGGCCAAGGTGATTCACCGACTGTGGAAGGATGGCAATAACGATCCGTTGATCATGCCGGGCAGCCTGCCCCTGTACGATACGGATATCCGCAACGAAGCCATCTACTATCTGCCCCAGGGATGGGATCCGGTCATCGAACGGGATGTGGATGGTGGACGGGCCGAGACTTGGGAACTGGAAAACCGCGATACCCGCTTGGGCAGTGTGCAGGCTTGCCGCCGGACTGCGCGGACCATTTTTTTGGGCAGTGCCCCGGTCTCCAGCGGACTGACCACCAACCAGTTATCACGCGGATTGGAAATCAAACGTATTATTCTTGGTGTAGCTCAACCCGGTCAGCAGACGGGTCTCTACCAGGACGCCTTGCGTCGCATGACCGATCGGCTGCATTTCCTCAACCATGCCAACAATCGCTATTGGCTGGATACCCGTCCCAACCTGCGTCGGGAAATGGAAGACCGCAAACGCCGATTTCAGGACAAGGAGGATATCCTGCCCATCATCCGTGAGCAACTGCAACGCAGTCTCTCTGGAAGTGGCTTGGGCAGTGTGCATATTTTCACTCAGAGCGGCGATGTCCCGGATACATGGGAGTTGCGTTTGGTGGTACTGCCACCGGATGCCGCTTTCAGTCGCACTGTCCAGAATTTTGCCACTGAACGGGCGAACGACATCTTGAAAAAACGGGGAGACCAGCCCCGATTCAAGCAAAACCGCCTGATCTTCTTGGCAGCGGATACCGACACCACAGCGCGTCTGAATGATCAGGTGCGTTCGTTTCTGGCCTGGGAATCCATTGTGGCGGATATCAAGGATCTGAAGCTCAATCTTGACCAATTCCAGGCCAGACAGGCCAGCAAAAGCCGGGAAGAGTCCAGTGACGCCCTGCGCCGCATGATTCGTGAAACCTACAAGTGGATTCTGACACCCATGCAGGAGGTTCGACCCGGCAAGGGCATCTCCGAGGTGCAATGGGAACACTTTCTGTTGAATCCAGGATCGGCCAACCTGTCTCAGGAAATCGAGCGCGTTTTGAAAGAGAATGAGATTTTGATCAATGAGTGGGCACCTATCCACTTGGCGACCATTCTGAAAAAGTGGTTCTGGAAAGATGATGTCAAGGAAATTGTTGCCCAAAATGTTTGGCAGCACTGTTGTCAGCAGCTCTACCTGCCCCGCCTCAAGGACGACCGGGTATTCCAGGCCACTCTGGCTGCTGGATCGACCAGCAAAGAGTTTTTCGGTTTGGCACAAGGGCGGGAGGGAAACCTCTTCATTGGATTCAAATTTGATGAGCCATCGTTTCCGGTTCTGGATTCATCCTTGCTGTTGATCGAACCGGGTATGGCCACCGCCTATGCCGACAACCTGCGCAAAGCCGAGCAAGCCAGTATCCCCCAGAACCCGGTTGAGATTCAGCCGGATCCACCTAGTGATGCTCCCCCCGGAGTTGCCGAGCTGCCCGGCAATGGCTACAGGGTTACGCCACCCAACCAGATCGTCAAGAAACAGTTTTATGCCAGTATTGAACTGGATCCAATCCAGGCAAAAAGGCAGTTCGTGGATTTGGTGGATGAGGTCGTCATGCAATTCACCTCCCGTCCTGGCGTTCAAGTCAAGATTGCCATTGAGATTCAAGCGCAGTCTGCCATTGGATTCGATGATGGACTGCAACGAGCGGTGAAAGAAAATTGTAATGTACTGCGGTTCAAGAATGCTGAATTTGAAGAAGAAGATCGGTGACGATGGATGGAGAGTGAGTTGCTTGATCTAGACAACTGACTGTTCTTGGAACTTTTTTATGTCCATTGTTAACAAAAAATACCGCCGTCTATACGCTCAACAGCAGTATCTCACTGATGAGGTGGTTCTGATCCAGGCGTGGAAGAAGTCACAACGTTATATCCGCAAAAGCAACTGGTACGCTGACCTGCTGGAATTGGATCAGTCGGCGGTGTTGCTGGAAAGTTGGGTCAGCAAGTGGCGCAATGAACTGGATACAGGCAATCCACAGCCGCAACCGATGCGTATGGTCCCGGCACCCAAGACCCATCGTTGGGGATTTGAAGGGAAATTGTGGCTTCCTATTGAGCGCATTGATGAAAAAAAGCAAAAAAAACCAATCCATCTCCGCCCTCTGGCCCATCTCGGAATCCGTGAACAGACCATGGCCACCGCCGCCATGCTTTGTCTGGCTGACTGCATTGAGACTGCTCAGGGAGATACGTCGACCACCGACTATTTCGAGGCCAGACGACTAGGTATTCACAGCTACGGCAACCGTCTCTACTGCTTCTTCGATCCCGACACCACAGGCGACAATAACCGCCCCAAACCATTGGCCCAATTCAGTTGGGGCAACAGCGAGACATTCAGCCGCTATTACAAGGATTATACAAAATTTCTCGACCGTCCCAGAATTATCGCCGCCAATGTTCAGGATCAGCTTGGTAGTGATGAAGAGCTATTCGTTATTAAACTGGACATCTCCGCGTTTTTCGACCGCATCCACCGACCTACGCTCATTGAGCGGATGCAGGACGAATATGCTGCATTCGTGTCCTGTTACGTTCTGACCGATGGTAACGCCGATGATAAGTTCTGGGATCGTCTGAAACAGATTTTTAATTGGCAATGGAATCCTGCGGATGATGAATTGAAACAGTTCCTGAAGGTGAAGCCCGACGGGTTACCACAAGGCTTGGTAGCCAGTGGTTTTTTTGCCAACGCCTACTTGTTGGAGTTTGACCGTTGCATCAGTGGTATGTTGAAAAAGCATCTCAGTTACGGGGAGGTTGAAAAGGCGATCAAATCGATTCGGAGCACTTCTGGCTGGAACCATGGTTTGAATTTCGCACAGTTCCTGTTTGATTGGCAGTGTGGTACGGAATCTCAATCAGGACTGCCCGACTTGCCCCACATCACCATCCACGACTACTGCCGCTATGTAGACGACATCCGACTGGTGGTGAGCGTAAAAGGCGATGGTGAGACTCGATCACGCATGAGAGAGGAAATCACCCAATGGATGAACGCATGGTTGAATGCCACAGCCAATCCACCTCCTGGTGTCAGTGGCTATCATTGTTTGGAGCTTAACAGCGGCAAGACCGAGGTGA
>JADGBU010000102.1 GCA_015231295.1 Magnetococcales bacterium
CCAAGGGCTTCGCCCTTGGATCCCACCAGGGGCCAATGGCCCCTGGACCCCGTTGATGAAGAATGGTTTGTCGTCCTATGGATTCAACGCCTCGACTGCACGATCGCATGCGCGAAGCCACCTGTCCGGCGTGCGGACATCATGTGGCCGTGACCTGTTTCCAGGGCGGCGAACAACCCCTGGCCACCCTCGCCTGGCCCGCCAGCCGGGCCGAGGCCCAACGCATGCCCCGCCATCGACTCGATTTTGTCGGCTGCGTCGCCTGTGGTCACGTTTTCAATGTCGCCTTCGATTACGCCCGGGTGCCCTACTCCAAGAAACCCAATCTGATGTTCAATCTCGGAGCCTTCTGGTCCGAGTTTCTGCAGGAGATGTTGCAGAAAATTCTTCAGACCCTGCCGGAACGTCCCACCGTGGTGGAAATCGGTCATGAAGATGGTCACTTTCTCGACGCCCTGGCCCGGGCCAGACCCGATGGACGCTATCATGGATTCGATCCCAACGGCGGGGCGCGGGATCATGGCCCGGTACGCTTTCACGCCACCTTGTTCGATCCGGCCCGACATCTGGCGGAACTCGCGCCGGATCTGATCATCAGCCGTCATGTGCTGGAACATCTGGTCAATCCTCTGGGATTTCTGCAAGGCATCTCCTTCGTCGCCGCCTCCCTGGAGAGCCAGCCGCTGATCTATCTGGAAGTTCCCTGCATCGATCAGGCGTTGGCCTCGGAGCGCACGGTGGATTTCTACTACGAACACAGCTCCCAGTTCACCACCCGCTCCTTCACCCGCATGCTGACCCTGGCGAGCCGGACCGTGTTGGAGATCGGTCACGGCTACAATGGCGAGATCGTCTACGGTTTCGCCCGCCTCGGCGGCCCCGGCGAAAGCCTGGAGTTGGCCAACGCCTCGCTGCGCTTTCTCGACGCCACCACCGCATCCCTCGAAACCATCCGCGCGCAACTGGCCGGATTGCACGCCTCGGGGGCGAAGGTGGCCATCTGGGGGGGAACCGGCAAAGCCGCCGCCTTCATGTGCCGCCATCAAGCCGATCGGGAACGGTTCCCCGTGGTGATCGATTCCGATCTCACCAAGGTCGGCACCCATGTCCCCGGCACCGGCCAGAAGATCCGCCCGCCCGGCTGGCTGCTGAACCATCCGGTGGAGATCGTGATCGTGCCGCCCCAGTGGCGCGCGGCGGATATCGCCCAAGAGATGGCCACACTCGGCATTGCGATCCGCTCGCTCCTCATCGAGCATCACGGACGGCTGATCGACTTTCATCGGGATGCGCACCCCTATCACATCCGGGACGCCTCCGCTTCCGGCATCAAACCGACCACCACCCCCCCGGTGACAAGCCCTCTCCCCGACGAAGCCGACGAATCCCTCTCCGACCTGTTCACCCGTGGGCTTCATCTGCATCGAAAGGGACAACTGGAACAGGCCGCCGCACTCTATCACACCATTCTCGCCCGCAACGATCAACACGCCGACAGTCTGCATCTGCTCGGGGTGATCGCCTTTCAGCAAGGAGATGCCGCCGAGTCGATACGCTGGATCCGGCGGGCCATCGGGCTTCAGGGCCATCACGCGGCCTATCACGCCAATCTGGGCATCGCCCTGAAGGCCCAAGGAAAACTCGAAGAGGCGGCGCGCTGTCATCGACAGGCCCTGACCATCGATCCGGGTTATGTCACGGCCCACGCTTTGCTCGGGGAGGTCTTGAAAGAGCTTGGCCGCGTGGAAGAGGCCATCATCTGTCATCGGCAGGTGCTGCGCCTGCGTCCCGACTCGGCCAAAAGCTGCAACGCGCTCGGCCTCCTGCATACCGAGCTGGGCCAGCTCCGACAGGCCGAAACCTGGTTGGAACGCGCCCTGGAGATCGACACGAACTACGCCTTGGCCCACTACAATCTGGGCAATCTCCTGCGGGAGCGGCACCAGCCGGACCAGGCGATGCACCGTTATCGTCAGGCTCTGGCGCTGCAGCCGACCTTCACCGAGGCCCGTTTCAAACTGGGTCTGCTGCTGCACAACCAGAAACGCTTCGAAGAGGCCGTCGCGTGTTATCGGCAGGTGATCCAGAGTCAACCGGAGCACGCCGACGCCCAGATCAACCTGGGAATCCTCCTCAAAACGCTGAACCGCCCACACGAGGCCCTGCCCTGTTTCGAGCAGGCGGTGCGGCTGCGCGCCGATCATGCCGAATGTCACCACCATCTGGGCACGCTCCACCTGGAGCAGGGACGGCTGGAGGCGGCCCTGGCGTGCTTTCGGCAGACTCTTGCGCTCCAGCCGGAACATGCCGCCGCCTGTCTGAATCTGGGAACGACGCTCCACGCCCTGGGGCAGTTGGAGGAGGCGGAGCCCTTCTATCGCCGCGCCCTGGCCATCGACCCGAATCCTGTCGAAGCCTGCAACAATCTCGGCTCCCTGCTCATGACCCGGAATCAGACGGAAGAGGCGATCCACTGTTTCCTGCGGGCTCTGTCGCTCCGGCCCGATCACCTCCAGGCCCGGATCAATCTCGGCAGCACGCTCCGGGATCAGGGCCGGGTGGCCGAGGCGGTGGCGCAGTTCCAGGAGGCACTCAAGATTCAACCGTCGATCCATCTGGAACTTCTGATCGCTTTCGCGCTCCCTCCGGTGCCGGAGTCGGTCGAGGCGATTCTGGAGGCCCGCGCCCGGCTGCAAGAGAGCCTCATCCGCCTCGGCCAGAGCGATCCCTCTCCCCGCCAGGATCCGTCGCATCTGCATACGCTGTTTCATCTGGCCTATCACGGTCTGAACGATCGCCCGCTGCAAATGGCGGTCGCCGCCCTGCTGTTGCGGCTCCACCCCTCTTTGGCTTGGCGCGCCCCCCACCTCGACCAGCCCACCGCCCGGACGGAAAGAATCCGCCTGGGGGTGCTCTCTTCGCTGTTCAACAACCACACCATCGAAAAGCTGAACAAGGGGATCCTGCTACAGCTCGACAAAAAACGGTTCGAGCTGATCCTGTTCCGTCCCTGCGGCAAGCGGGGGCCGGAGTCGGCGTGGATGGAGAATGCGGCAGAACGGGTGATCGATCTGCCCCGTTCGCTCGACCGGCTCCAGCAGACCCGGGAGATGATCGCCGCCGAACGGCTGGAACTGCTCTTCTATCCCGACATCGGCATGGATCCGCTGAGCTATCTGCTGGCATTTTCCCGGCTGGCGCGGGTTCAGTGCGTCACCTGGGGCCATCCCGTCACCACGGGAATTCCGGCGATGGACTATTTCATCTCCTCGGTGCTGCTGGAGCCCGAAGAAAACGCCGATCACTATTCGGAAAAGCTGTTTCTCATGAACCGGCTTCCCACCTGCTATCTGCGTCCCGCGCCCCCGGCGATCCCCGCGACCCGGCCCCACTTCGGACTGCCGGAGCAGGGACGGCTCTATTTATGTCCCCAATCGTTGTTCAAGTTTCATCCGGAGTTCGATCACACCATCCGGGAGATTCTCCTCCGGGATCCGGAGGGATACCTGGTGCTGATCGCCGGAAAGCGGCCCCACTGGACCGAACGGCTCCAGGCCCGGTTGCGCCGCATCCTGCTCCCCGAAGAGCTGGACCGGGTACTCTTTTTGCCTCAGATGGATGGCGAACGCTATCTGGCTCTGCTCACCCTCGGGGATGTGATGCTCGACCCATTCCATTTCGGGGGCGGCAACACCACCTACGAAGCCCTGGCGGTCGGCACGCCGATCATCACCTGGCCCAGTGCCTTCATGCGCGGACGGGTGACGCTCGGGTGTTACCGACTCATGGGCATGAGCGATCTGGTGGCCGACAGGGCCGAATACTATGTGCAACTCGCGCTGCGGATGGCCATGGATCGCCCCTGGCGTCAGGAGATGGTGGAAAAGATCCAGGCGCGCGCATCGGTGCTCTACGAGGATATCGAGGCGGTGCGGGAGCTGGAAGCGTTTTTCATTTCGGCCTGCGAGCAGGCCTCCGGAGCCGGACCGCTCCCCGAGTCGGCATGAAACGTCGGCTTGCGCTGATCATCGTCGCCCTGCTCTGGTGGGGCGTGGACGGCCTGGCCCGGGCCGAAACCGCCATCGGCCTGCGCTTCGTGGTCCACAGCCCGACGGAGACGACCTCCGCAGACTCCCGGAGCACCCTGCGCGCCCGTCTGACCGGGCATGTCGCCACCCTCAACCGCTATTATCGCGACAGCGGCGTGGCCCTGAGCGCGGAGATCGTCGCCATCGACTTCACGACGATCCAGGCCGCCGAAGCCACGGAGATTCTGGCCGACATGAGCCAGGAGCGAAACGGCTTTGCCGGACTCTTCCAGGCGGCGGACACCTGGGGAGCCGATTTCACCGTGGCCGCGACGTCACACCTCACGCTGCGGGGCAAACCCGGTTGCGGTCGGGCGTTGGCGGTCCATCAAACCCCCGAAGCCCTGGCCGACAGCCGGAAAGCCCTGATGGTCTACAATCCGGTCTGCGGTCCCCACACCCTGGCCCATGAACTGGGACATCTCATGGGGCTCAATCACGGCCATCAAGTCGATGCGTGTCAACCCGGTCACGGACACATTTCGGCGATCGCACCTTACGCTTTAGGTTTTGGAATCGGCAACTGCGATGGAAAACCACAACCGGGAGAATTCGGCACCATCATGGTCGGGGGATGGATGAAATCGGGGGTCGGCCACGACAAGGCCAGGCTGCCACTCTTCTCCAACGCCGCGCTGCGCGATCCCCGCTGCGGAGCGCAACAGCTTTGCGGCGATCCGCGCATCGGAGACGCGGCCCGCGCCCTCAACGAGCACGCCCATCGCTACGCCGCCCACGAAGAGCCGGATGTCGAAACCCTCCCCATGCCCGATCCCGCGCTGCGGGCCTGTCTGCGGAGCCGCCATCGGGGTGAGGAGATCGTCACCCTGCACGCCCTGCGCTGTCCCGACCAGAATATACGCGACCTGACCGGCCTCGAAAGGCTGACCGCCCTGCGCGAGCTTGATCTGTCCGGCCACAATCCGCTGCCCTGCGCCACGCTCGACCGTCTCGCGGAGCGGATCGGGTTACATAGATTAAAGAAACCTGACAACTGTTCGCGTCACACCCCCTGACCTCCGGATTCCGACCCGTGCAAGAGACATTGCGCAAGCGGGACAATGCGGGTTTAATTCGGTTCCGCGAATGGGATCCATCCACGAATGCCGACCCCGCGCGCTGAGTTGCACTCCGCATCCACCGGCTCTTGGCCATCGACCGGAACCTGTCCTATGTCCAGATTGATTGTCTTATTGGTTTGTCTGCTGATGCTCTCGCCGACTGTGGCCCTGACGGCCCCGGCAGCGGGCAAACAGCCGCAGACCACCAGCCAGAAACGCGCGCTCAAGACGGTCAAACCGGCCCGTTCCGGCCCCCGGGCCCATGCGATCCAGGCGGCCAAACGTCCCACGCCGGCCAAAAAAGGCGGCGTCGGCAAGGCGTTGACCCCGATGGATGGCAGCTCCCGCATCGGCTATCTGCTGATGGATATCCACTCCGGCCAGATTCTGGAGGCCCAACACGACTCCGAACAGTTCATTCCCGCCTCGGTTTCCAAGGTGCCTTCGACCCTGGCGGCCTTGCACATTCTGGGGGCCGATCATCGTTTCGTCACCTCGGTCCACGGAAGCGGTCCGGTGGTGAATGGCGTGCTGCAAGGGGATCTGATCCTGGTGGGAGGGGGCGATCCGTCGCTCACCATGGCCGGATTGATGGATCTGGCCAATCAGATGCAAAGCCGGGGAATCTATCGGGTGGCCGGACGGTTCCTCTACGACGAATCCGCCATTATTCCGCAGCCCAACATCAGCGATGAGCAGAACGAAGAGGAGACTTATAATCAGGGGGTCAGTGCCCTCTCGCTCGATCCGAACCGGGTCCGCCTGAAGTGGATGATCACCCGTACCGGTCAGATCCAGACCCAGACCACCCCCAATCTGGATCACGTCACCCTGGTGGCCGGACCCTCTTCCGGCACCGGTCCCACGCTGGTCTATCTGGGAGGGGAAACCAAGGAGCGGTGGCAGCTTAATCCCCGTGGCGCGCGCTCCGGATGGGACTGGGTGCCGATCAAACGACCCGGACATCACACGGCCATGGCCTTTCGGGAGTTCTGCCGTCAATCCGGGCTGCACCTGCCCGAACCGGAACCGGGACGCTCTCCCCCAAACGCCCTGATTCTCGCCAACCGTTCCAGCGAACCGTTGAGTGAACTGGCCCGTTTCGCTCTGGAACACAGCAACAATCTCTGGACCGAGCTGATCGGCATCATGGCGGCCTCCCGCCTTTCCGGAAAACCACAAACCACCGCCAGTGCCGCCAAAATTCTGAGCCAATGGATTCACCAGCAACTGCCCCAGGTGGACTGGAACGGCTTTCATCTGGCCAACAGCAGCGGGCTTTCTTCGGTGAGCCGGATCACCCCGCGACAGATGGCGGCGATTCTGTTGCTGGCCAACGCCGCCCCCATCGGGGATCGCGCCTACGCCGCCCTGCTGCCGGTTTCGGGCTGGAAAGGGACGCTCGCCTCCCGCTTCGCCGGTCCCGACACCGCGTTCCGGGTCTGGGCCAAAACCGGCACGGTGCTCTATGGCAAGGCCTTGGCGGGATATCTCTATACCAAGCAGAACCGCCGTCTGGTTTTTGCGGTGTTCGCCAGCGATTTCGAGAAACGCAAAGCCTTCGATGCGAAAATGGGACAACACGCCAGCGGAGAGATCAGCCGGGGTCGCAGTTGGAACGGTCAGGCTACCGGTCACATCAACGCCCTGGTGGAACGCTGGCTGCGCAGCTATTGAATTGAAATGAAGATGGGGATGCCTCTCCAGGGGCTTCGCCCCTGGACCCGACCAGGGGCCATTGGCCCCTGGACCCCGATAATGGAGCATATTAACGGCATGATAATTGCTTATTCCTGATCCAGCCTCGTGAGCAACACCTTGCTCTCTCTGGATAAGGAACTCGTCATGTATCTGGATCACTTCGGTCTGCACAGCTATCCATTCGCCACCACACCCGACCCGGACCGCTTCTGCGCCACCGGCGGACGGGATACTTTGCTGAATGCCCTGCTCGCCTCTCTGCTCACCGGCGAGGGGTGGCTGGTGGTCCTCGGAGCCTCCGGCTCCGGCAAGAGCACCTTGTGCCGTCTGCTCGGTCGGCGTCTGCCGCAAGGCGTGCGCGCGGCACAGCTCGCCGACCCCGAAGTGACCCCGGAAACCCTGATTCCCGCCCTGCTGCGGGCTTTTCGATTTGCTCCCGGCGACGACGACTCCCGCACCCCGCGCGAAACGCTGTCGGAGCATCTGGAACAGCTCCATCGCAAGGGCGAACAGGCTCTGCTGCTGATCGATGACGCTCACCTGCTGCCCATCTCCACCCTGGAGCGGCTCTATCAGCTCACCCCCCCCGAATCCGACACCGCCCGGATTCAGGTGCTCTTTTTGGCGCAGCCCGGCTTCGAGGCCCGTCTGCAACAGGCGACCGGCCATCCCTTTCGGGATCCCTACACCACCTGGCTGACCCTCTCTCCGCTGACGGCCTCGCAAACCGAAGCCTATCTCGATGCCCGGTTGCGTCTGGCCGGCTTTCAGGGGACGCGCCTGTTCGCGCCCGGTGCGGTGCGTCGCATACACCGCGTCGCCAAGGGACAGCCCCGCGCCATCAACCGTCTGGCCCACATGGCGATGATCCACGCCCACGGCGAAGCCGCCTTGCAGATCACGACCAGTCATGCCAATCGGGCCGGGGCCAGCGATGCGCCCAGTCTGTTTTTCTTCGATTGGTTGAGACCGGTCGCCGCCACCGCCGCCTTTGCTCTGCTGCTGGCCGTGGGCGTGAACCTGCAAGCCTCCTGGTCCACAACCCCCCTGACGACGATGATGCCCGCCCTCTCCGCGCTGCTCCCGACGGAGTTCATCACCGCCCTGACACCCGCTTTTTCCTCTGCCTCGACCGCTTCCGATCCGGAGCGATCCCCCCGGATCGCCGCTGCCGAACCGCTGCGCACGCTCCAGAGCGATGACCGCGCCGCGAACGAACCAAGCCCGTCCCCTTCGGAAACCATCCGCACCGCACACGAAACACGGTTTCCCTTCTCGCAAATCGACGACCGTCCTCCTCCTGCCGCAGAGGCCCAGAGCCCGTCGCCTCCGGAGAGTGCCCGCATCGCACACGACGAATCGCCTCCCGTCTCACCAATCGACGACCGGCCCAGACTCCCCCCTTCTGTCGCGGAGAACAAAAGCCCCTCGCCTCCGGAGAAAAGCCGTACCGCTCCTGCCGCACCACCCGCCGACGCCAAAGATCCGGATCGCCCGATCCAGGTTCCGGACGAGCAGTTGTTTCTGGCCGATGCCCTGGATCATCATCAACCGGTCCCGAAAACGACCGCCGCCTCGCGCGCCGGAGCCATCCCCCCTCGCCTCCAGCCGAACGATCCTTTGGAGGAGACCATTCTCGCCTCCCACCGCTGGCTGAAACAGGGGGATGCCCAACATTACACCATTCAACTGCTGCTGATGCGCGATGAAAACGGTCTGAAAAAGTTGCAGCGACAATTATCCGCGATTCAGCCGCCCCTCGCCCCCCTGGATCTGAAGGTGTTCCGGCTCAAGGATGGCAATCTGCTGGTCTATCTCAACGAATGCAGCAACGCCGTGGCTTGCGAGGCCCTGATGAACCGTCTGCCTCTGGAGTTGCGCAGCAACAATCCGAGCGTGCGTTCGCTGGCGAGACTCAGGAGTACCGTACAAAAATTGGCACTCGATCCATCGGCATCGGGTCCGGTGTAGGGACCGACGACGCTTCGGACTCTTTGCGGTCTGGATTCTTCAACCTTCGCGCTCGGACAGCTCATGACCACATCCCAGCCGCCTGCCGCCAACCGTCGCCGATTGGGTGAAATGCTCCACGATGCGTCGTGGATCAGTCAGGACATGGTGCACATCGCCCTCGTCGAACAGAAAAAAACCGGCGAACTGCTCGGTCGCATTCTGGTTCGTCTGGGTTTCGTCCCGGAACAGGTGATGCGGGAACTGTTGAGTTCTCTGCTGGGTCAACCGGGCATCAATCTGGACACCACCCGTCTGGATCCGAGAATTCTCGCCCTGGTGCCGCGCAGACTGATCGAACGGCATCATATTCTTCCGGTCCACTGGGACGCCAAAAGCGCCACCCTCACCCTGGCCATGGCCGATACCCAGAACATGGCGGTGATCGATACCATTCAGGCCAACATTCACGCCAACATCACCATCAAGACCGTGCTGGCCGGCGAGGGCGAACTGGCCCGCGCGATCCAAAAACATTTCGGAAGCTCCACCAGGCAGGAGATGACCCAGGTCGCCACGGAGCAGGCCAATCTGGTGGAAACGCTCTTGTCGGACGCCCTGCGACGCGCCGCCGCAGAGATCCTGATCGAACCGGAACCGGGATTGATCCGCATCCGCTACCGCGTTGACGGGGTATTGAGCGAATCCCGCGCCCTGCACCTGGAACATCTGAACGGGCTGGTGCAATCGATTCAGACTCTGGCCGAAGCCGACGGCATCCCACCCGGAGAGCCCTGGCAAGGGCACTTCACGATGACGCCGATGTCGCGACCGGTCGCGGTGCGGGTGAACGCCTGCCCGACCCGTCACGGCACCAGCCTGATGCTCCAGGTGCGGGAACACTCTCCCCGAATGATCCCGCTGGAACGTCTCGGACTCTCCCGACTCTCCCGCGATCTTCTGCTCGATCTGCTCTCCCGCCCCGAAGGGATGCTCCTGGTCGTCGGACCCAAAGGATGCGGCAAAAGCACCACCCTGCGCGCCTTGATGCACTATCTCGACAGCGAAACGCATCACATTCTCACCCTGAACGATACCCTGGAGCCCGATCGCGTTTCGACCCACACCGCCCCGACGGAACCGCCCGACCCCTTTCAGGGAGGCGGCGAACTGGCGTCCCTGCTGGCCCAGGAACCGGACTGGATGGTGATGGACGAAATCCGCACCCCGGAGCAGGCCCGTCTGACCCTGGACGCGGCCCTGGCGGGACAACGGATTCTGGGAGCCCTGCGGAGCGGTTCGACCCTTGGAGCCTTTCCGCGTCTGTTGCGGTTCGGTCTTCCGGGCGCATCTCTTTCCGGCGCGCTCAACGGGATCATCGGTCAGCAACGGGTGCGCCTGCTCTGCCCCCACTGCAAGCGACCCCATCACCCCACCCATCGGGAGTGGAGCCTGCTGGGCCTCACCCCCGACCGGATCACCCTGCCGCTTCAGGGGGCGACGGGCTGTATCCAGTGTCACGGCAGCGGCTTTCTGGGTTGCTCCAGCATTCTGGAGCTTCTTCCTGTGGATGCCCACTTCGCCGCTCTGCTCGAACAGGGAGCGCACCACTCCGTGATGCGCCGACTGGCCCGCCAGAACGGTTCGCTCACCCTGGAGCATGAAGCCATCCGACTCGTGCTCGAAGGGCGCACCAGCCTCTCGGAAATCTGCCGCGTGGTGAGGCTCGACGGCAGGGAGCTTTGTGAATGAAACAATCGTTCATATTCCGTGGCCTGATTATTGCTTGATCCCCAATCAACTCGCCTCACCTGTCGTGACGCGGTCATGATCCGTCATTCGCCGATTGGGAAGAATACCATGTATTTGGATCACTTCGGATTCCATGCCCAGCCCTTCGCCATCACTCCGGATACCGGGCTTTTCTTTGCCGGCGGAGAGAGAGGAGCCACGCTGGATCGTCTGCTGCACGCGATTCAGACGGGCGAGGGATTCATCAAGGTCGTGGGCGAAGTCGGCAGCGGCAAAACCATGTTGTGCCGTCTGCTCTGTCGCAAGCTGCCCCAGAGTACCCGTATCGCCTTGCTGCTCAATCCCGCCATCCCCCCGGAAGAGTTGATCGCCACCTTGTTGCGGGAGTTCCGTCTCCCGCCCATGATCGAGAGCGGCGAAGCCGCACGCCATCAAGCCCTGTTGGAGTTCCTCGTCACCCTGGAACGCCAGGGAGAACGGGCCACGATCCTGATCGAAGAGGCCCAATCCCTGCCCCCGGCCACCCTGGAAGCCCTCCGGCTGATCAGCAATCTGGAAACCGAACAGGTCAAACTGATCTCCATCGTCCTGTTCGGTCAGCCGAGCCTGGACCCGCTGCTCAAGCAAGGCGGCAGCCGTCAAATTCTTGAACGGATCACGACCCATCTGACACTGCCCCCGCTCTCCCGGGAAGAGACCAAAGACTATCTCCACAGCCGGGTCCACGCCTCGGGATACCGGGGGCCGGAACTCTTTTCTCCCGGTTCGGTGCGCCGCATCCACCGCGCTTCCCATGGCAGTCTGCGCCAAATCAATCGATTGGCGGAGAAGGCGCTCATCCACGCCTCCACGCTGGGAGCCCATGTCATCTCCAGCCGCCATGTGCGGCAAGAGTTCTTCCCGTGGGCCCTGGCGACGCGCCTGGCCTCCTGGCATCGTCCAGCCCTGGCCGCAGGCGGCATGATCGCTCTGCTGGCCGGCAGCATGAGCCTGCACTCCTGGGCTCTGAACATGCCGGAGGGATCGTCGCCCCTGGCCGATTCGCGACCCGCCATCAGCGCGCCCGCCAACCGGAACCCCCTGCCGCTCCCGGAACCCCTGACCACGCTGCCAAAGACCGGTATCGAGCCGCTCGACCTCAACGCCACCTGGTTGACGCTGACCAGAACCCTCTCCACCCTGCCCCAGCGTCCGTCGTTCGCGTCGCCGGAAGCGATGCCGCTCACCACCGCCACCACGATCTCTTCCCGTCCGCTCTCCCGGGTCGCGCTGCTCAAACAGCCGAAACCGGAGCCGCGCGTGAATGCCTCCCTGCCGCTCCGTCAAAAAACCGCCTCCCCGCTGGAACCGGTCCATGTCACCGCCGCCCTGGTCTCCTCGCATCCGATTGCCGGAGTCGTGCTGCCGAAAGCGGATCCGCGTGAGCGCTCCGCCGTGTCGGCGGACCCTGCGGAAGAGGCCGATCCGATACGGGAGCGGGTACACGCCGCCCATCGCTGGCTGGCAGCCAGTCAGAGCAGCCGCTACACCATTCAACTGATCCATCTGCGCAACGATCAGGGCATTCTCCGGCTGGACCGGGCTCTCGCCTCCGCCCAACCCGATCTGCACGCCAAAAATTTGAAGGTGTTCCGGCTGCGCGATCAGAAGCTCATGGTCTATCTCGGCGAATTCCAAAGCGAAACCGAAGCCCAAGAGGCCATTCGACGCCTGCCCTCGGAGTTGCGTTCCGGCAATCCGCGCGTCATGCCCATGGAGCGGGTCAAGACTCTGGTCCGCGACCACAGCCAACCCGATGGATGTCAACCCGGCCAGGAGAACGGCACATGCGCGCCGACGGCCTGAAATCCTGTCACCGTATCGGCGTATTTCTCTTCG
>JADGBU010000103.1 GCA_015231295.1 Magnetococcales bacterium
GGCGCTACCAGAGAAGCGAGCAGGCGTTCATTTTGGCTTTGATGGAGATGGTTGAACGACCATACGACGTCAACCGGACTGAAGGGAATTTACAGCAATTATTGGACTTGACCCCTCATTTTTAGCCGAATCCGGGAACCCTGGGGAAGAATGGATGCTTACTGATCAACATCTTTGCCATATGGTCGCCATATTTTTATTCTGTGCTTGGCAAAACAAATATGAGATTCTTATTGTCAGTAATGGTTTGTCAATTTGATTCCCTTGGTGTTATATGAATCATTCTGATGGTTTCCCCGGGTTTCATCTTGTTGTTTTGGTTGGTTTGACACCGCAAGTGATTACCGAGGCATTGTACGTTCTGATGGTACGCGAGCGGAGCGTTGTGGCGCGCATTTCCGTGCTGACCAGCCCGGAGGGGGCCGATGCGGTCGGAAATGCCTTGCTGTGTGGCCAAGTTTCCCCTCTGGAGCGGTTTTGTCGCGAGTATGGCTTCAACCGTAACCGGATCGGGTTTGTCAGTACGGATATTCACGCGATATGGCCCAGACGAACAGCCACAGGTGGGCCGGGAATGGCCGCAATGGATGGACTGTTCGAGCGATTGGCCGGCTGGTGTGGTGGAGAAGAGATGCCGGTGGTGGCTTGTGTGGCTGGAGGGCGCAAGGACATGGCCGTACTGTTTGCCCAGGTTTTTGGATTGCTCGCCCGACCGGATGACCGTCTGGTGCATCTGCTTGCATCGCCCGAGTTCGAGAATTTGGCCGAGTTTTTTTATCCGCCGCTGCAACCTTCGAGTCTGGCGGTCCATCGGCCTGGACATGGGGTGGTGTTTCTCAATACCGCAGAGGCTCGGGTGGAGATGATCGATATCCCTTTCGTGCGTCTGCGCACCCTGTTGGATGAGGAGACACGACGTGGCGTCATTTCGTTGGAAAGTGCACGGAACCGGGTTCAACGTGAGGTGGAGAGCCTGAATCCGAGTTTGCGCATCGATATCGGTCATCGGGTGGTGCGTTATCACGGAAGCGAGACGCTCCTCCCGCCCAAGGAGTTTGCGGTGCTGCTGTTTTTCGCTCGCTGTCGCCGGGATGGATTTGGGCCCGGCGGGAATGGCTGGATACCGGGAGGGGAATTGGACCAACCCGATTGTGTCCAACGGCTGGAAGCGGCCTATCGGGAGACGACAGGAGGACAATCTCAATTCAGGGATCACGGGTGGGTTCCCAGGGGACGTGACGGGCGGATTGTATTCGATGAGTTGAGAATCAAGATCACACACGCTGTGTCCAAGATTAAGGCGCTGTTGGGATCGGCCCATCCTGGGCGGGTATATGCCCGTTCGACGCGCGCAGGCAAGGAGTACGGTATGGAGATGGACCCCGCACACATGATGATTGTCGACGACGAGGTATCGCCCAATGAATGAGACACTGTTGAACGCTTCCTGCCGTTTCGCCCTGGCGGCGATGCTACACGATCTGGGTAAATTCGCCGAACGGGCGGGTCTTGTACCGCCGCAATTGGATGGGCACAAGGTGCTTTATTGTCCGGTGTGGGAGGGACGATATTCCCATCTGCACGCCGCTCATACCGGCCTGGGGGTGGATTGCATCGAGCCCTTTCTGCCACCGATCAAGGCGGGTGACGTGGCTCCTTTCGGTATCGGACAGGTGGATGACTCTTTGATCAACGGTGCGGGCATGCATCACAAGCCTGAAACACCGTTGCAACGGATCATCGCCACTGCCGACCGCTTGGCATCCGGTTTCGAGCGCTCGGATTTCGAGAATTATTACAATCATGCCGATGAGGAGCGAGAGGAAGATAAGGGAAAACATGTCAACCACCGGCAGGCGCGGCAATGGCCGATTCTGGAGACAGTTAACCAATCCGGCACACCCGTTCATCGTTTACCTTTGCAGGCCATGTCTCCAGAAAGTTTATTTCCAGTGGCAAAACGGGAGATCAGCGATTCGGAGGCCAGACAGGAGTATGCGGCTCTTTGGGGGAAGTTTGTCGAAGGCATGAAACAGATCGTTGACCAGGATTCCTGGCCTTTGTGGCTGGACCATTTCGATACTCTGTACCTCACCTTCACCCATGCCATTCCTTCGGCCACGGCGACGAAGAAGCCGGGGGGAGGCTTTATGTCGATTCCGGCGGATGTGTCGCTGTATGACCATTCCAAGGCGGTAGCGGCTTTGGCGGTGGCCTTGTGGCGGTATCATGAAGCGCGTGGCACAGTGAACGAGGTTTTTTGCGCATCGGCATGGCAGACATGGGACAACCACGATGAACAGGAATTTCTGCTCATTCAGGGGGATTTCTTCGGAATTCAGGAGTTCATTTTCTCCGGTGAAGGGGAGGAAGCCAAGGGGGCGGCCAAGCTGTTGAGGGGACGTTCCTTCTACGTTTCGCTGCTCACCGAGTTGGCGGCCCTGAAGGTTCTGGAAGCCTTTTCTTTGCCGTCGGTGTGTCAGATGACCAATGCGGCGGGCAAGTTTTTGATCGTGGCGCCCAATCTGGAGGATGCGGAGCGGAGACTGGATGCGGTGCGTCTGGAGTTGGATCGCTGGTTTTTGAAATACACCTTCGGTCAGGGCGGAATCGGTTTGGCTGCGACAGGTGCCTCGCGGGCGGATTTCACCAGGACGGGGTTCGGCAGACTGACAGAACGGCTTTTCAGGGATCTGGACGCCCGAAAGCGGCGGCGGTTTGACTTGTGTGGAGCAACGGGGGCACCGGTGGTGTTTTCGGCATTCTACGATCATGGAGCCTGTCCCCATTGTGGCAGGGCTCCAGCCAGTGGGGATCAGCGGGGATGTCTGCTGTGCCTCGACCAGAAAGATGTCGGTGCCCGGTTGGTGAAGGAGTCACGTCTGCGGATTGGTCGGGCCATACCGGGAGAATGGGATCTGTTTGGTTACCGGGTTGGATTCGGTGAAGAGGGTGTGGGGGCCGTATTGCGGGACTGGGATTTTTCCGCGCCTTGCGACGGAGATCGTCCTTTGTGGAATGGGCGGGCCAGACGGTCTATCAACGGCCATGTGCCGATGCGGGACCATGCCCTCCTGAATTTTGAGGAGATTGCCGGAAGCGGAGAGTGCGGTGTGGCGGCTTTGGGCGTACTCAAGGGGGATGTGGACGATCTGGGTCTGATTTTCCAAAAGGGGTTGGAAACGCCGACTTTCGCCCGCATGGCGGCCCTGAGTCGGCAGTTGAATGCATTCTTTGCGGTTTGGCTGCCGTGGAAGTGCGGGCGGGATTTCAAGAATACCTATACGGTCTTTGCCGGCGGGGACGATTTCTTTCTTGTCGGTCCCTGGCTGGAGCAGATCCGTCTGGCGGAAGCGATGCGCAAGGAGTTCGCGCGGTATGTGGGAGGAAATCCGGCGCTGCATTTTTGCGCGGGTCTGGCCATGGCCAAACCGGGCATTCCGGTTCCCGCTTTGGCCGAGATGGCGGAAGAGTCGTTGGGTGCTGCCAAGCACCATGCGGACGGCAAAAAGAATGCCGTTACCTGTTGGAATCGCACGGTGAGTTGGCAGAAGTTTTCTCGGTTGCTGGCCGGAGAGCGTGAACTGGATGAACTGGTCGTTAGGCTTAAGAGCGAACACGGTGTGGAGATGAGTACGGCTTATCTATATGGCCTGTTGCATCTGTGCGACAAGGCGGATAGCGCTCGTCCCGAAGATGCCATCTGGCGATCCTGGTTCACGTACCGGAGTTGGCGTTTTGTGATGGACAAACTGCGGGTGAATGACGAGGAGCGGCGGAAAGTGTACCGGGAACTGTTTGCGGGCAAAATCGGCAGGAGGATCTCCGAGGATCGGGGAGATTACAAGATTTCATTGTTTACCTATCTTTATCAACGTCGGGAGGCATCATGAACAATTACCAGAATACGTCAAGACCAGTGCGTCCGGCCTTTGCGGGACAGGGGAGCCAGTCTGCGTCGGGAACGGCTCCAACTTCAATGGATGGCTTGCTGAAAAAAATCACCTTTGCTCCCATCGATGTGGACCTGTTCGATGGGACCGCGAAGGCGGTTGCCGAGGTGTTGAGCAAGCCATCTAAAGATAAGCTTAACAAATCCACGCAACTGCGCCGTTTTTATGACGAGATTTGCCTGTGGGACGAGAAAGTGGTCGCCGACGTGTCGAAATTTGACGACATGCTGCCGTTCATTCGTATGCTCAATGCCAAGGCGGCCTATGCCAAAGGAAGAGAGTTGGTGGATGACAATTTCGTCCGCCTCATGCGCTCCTGTCTGGGCCAGGTAACAAACACGCAGACCATGCAGCATTTCAAGCTGTTCATGGAAGCCGTGATGGGTTTCTATAAGGAACTTCGTCCCAACTGAATCAGGAGAGACTCTCATGCAACTCATCAACATTCTCGAAATTTCCGGCACTCTGGAGCTGCTGACCGGTTTGCACATCGGCAGCGGCAACACGGAAATGCATATCGGCGGTTCGGATGATCCGGTGATCCGTCATCCCCACACCAACGAGCCATATATTCCCGGCAGCAGTCTCAAGGGCAAGGTGCGCAGTCTGCTGGAATGGCGGGCCGGACTTGCGGCGATCAATGGCGGCAGTCCGATGAGTTACGGTGCGTTGAACAAGGCGCCTGATGCGGTCGAAGCCCGGCGGATTCTGAAGCTGTTCGGGATCTCCGACCAATTCAAGGACGACGCCCAGGCCCTGGAGATCGGTCCCAGCCGATTGGCTTTCCGGGATTGTCGGCTGGAGGAGAGCTGGGTCAAACAGGTTCGGGACAAGAGTCAGCCGCTTACCGAAACCAAGATGGAGAATACCATCGATCGGGTGCGGGGAGTCGCCAAGGATCCGCGCAACACCGAACGGGTTCCTTCCGGAGCCAGATTCGATTTCATCCTGTCGGTCAAGGTGCTGAATATGGATTTGGATCAGTCTGATGAATCCGAGTTGCTCAAGACCCTGTTCATCGGCCTGAAGCTGCTGGAGATGGATGCCCTGGGCGGCTCCGGGTCGAGAGGTTACGGGCGGGTGAAGTTTGATCTGGCCGATCCCTGGAAGGAGCGGTTGGTCAACGCGCAACCCTGGTGAGGCGATTCGATCCTTAAGATGAAGACACTCATTGCAACCATAGTTCCGCAAACGGCTTTTGCCACACCGCCACACGGAGACACATTGTTCGGTCAACTCTGCTGGGCCTTGCGCAATCGCCACGGGGATGCTTGGCTGGCGCGTTGCCTGGAGGGTTATACGGCCAATGAACCGTTTCTGGTGGTGTCGGACTGGTTTCCGACCGGGTACTGGCCACGGCCCTTTTTCCCTTCATCGCATTGGGTAGGACAGGCGGAGAGCGATGCCGCCAATCGCAAGCTCGAAAACGCCAATCGCAAGCTCGAAAAGAAGAAAATCTGGTTTCCCCGTGAGCAGTGGAGGCGTCCACTGTCCGAATGGAGCGGACTTTGCCGACCGGAGGGTGCCATCTGGTCATCCGAACGCAAGAACCTTCCTCAGCCGCATAACGCCATCAATCGGCTGACCGGGACCACGGGCAAGGATGGTTTTGCTCCGTATCAGGTCAAGCAGACGTGGTTTCCAGTTGGTGCCACCCTGGAAATTTGGCTGGTGTTCGACCCGGACCGATTGCCGGAACGGGAACTGGAAATTGCGTTGCGAGATGTTGGCATGATCGGCTTTGGCAGAGATGCCAGCACGGGAATTGGCAAATTCACGTTGGAGGGCCTCCAGGAGGAGAGCCTGCCTTCGCATGCGCAAAGCGATGCCTGGTTGACCCTGGGCTTCTGTGCCCCCCAGGGGTGCGGTTTTGATGTTGATAAGAGTTATTATCAGATTTTCACCCGTTTCGGTCGGCATGGAGACCGGGCAGCCGTGACCGGGCAGCCGTTCAAGCAGCCTGTGCTTCTGGCCCGGGCTGGAGCGGTGCTGAAGCCGAGGGAGCCGTTTGCACGGCGGCAGTTTGTCGGTCAGGGCGTCGGGGGAGAGGGGACTTCGTTGTCCAAGGCGATTCCGCAGACCGTGCAGCAGGGGTATGCCCCGGTGGTGGGGATTTGGAGCGAGTGACGGGAGAAGGGTAAAATGATTAGGAAATTTATGAAGAATTACCGTTTTATAATCTCGACGCTTTCACCGGTTCATATCGCGTGTGGTGAGGATTTTGTACCTGTAAACTATACAGTGAAGAATAAAATCTTATATAATTTTTCTATGCAAGCGTTGGTTGATGTGTTTGCAGGTACGCAGGGACGCGCGGCAATTGACACAGCATCCGATTCGAGGGCATTGCAAAAACTGTATGGTATTCAATCGGATCTGCAATACATGGCAGACCGATTTATTCCTATGACCCAATCTGCAGCGGAGCATCATTCAAATTGGTTGAGGGGGGGCGGGAACTTTGCGATTGAACGTACATCTTATAGTCTTTTAAAAGACGCTCCAATTTTGCCTGGATCGTCTTTGAAGGGTGCGGTGAGAACTGCTATTCTGAATACCATTCAGAAGGAATGCAAGGAAACGAAAGCGGGAGCTATTGAAAGAGACTTATTGGGTGGTTCGTTTGACACAGATCCATTCCGCCATTTCAAGCTAGGTGACGCAAATGTCGTGAAGAATTATGGAAATGCTTCATGCATCATGACGCGCCACAGTCGGCACAGGAAAGATGGGACGGGAACGACATTGAAAGATCATCAATATACTTTGGTTGAATGTTTGATGCCTTTCATGCCTCGTTGTCTGCAAGCATCTTTTACTGAGATGGATGAATGGAGCTTTGATTATCTTAAGAAATGCAATCAATACTATTTTGATGTATTTCTTAAACAGATTGGCATGCTTGATGATATGAAATGTTCGTGGTGGGCGGATCAAATTAAACACTTGGTCACTGATGCCGTTAGCAGAAATACCGGTTTTCTTCTGCGTGTTGGTAAGCACTGTGGAGCAGATACGATTTCCATGAATAAGTTCATGAAGTTGAAAACTAAATACAAAACAGAAATACCGATATCAACAACTCTGTGTTGTCTTGAGCATGGGGAATTGGTTCCGTTCGGCTGGATTTTTGTTGAAGTAGCAGAAGGTTGCGATGAATTGTCTAGATTGCCGCTTATAGAAGGATTGCAAAAGTTGTTGCAGGAAATGGAATTGTCAGGATCTGCTGTCCACAACCAAGATTTTGAACGTCGTCGTAATGAAGTCAGAAATAGATTGGCATTGGCTCGGGTAAATGAACAAAAGAAGCAAGCCGAGCAGGCCCGACTGGAAGCCCAAAAGGCGGCTGAGGCCGCCCGTATTAGCGCCATGACCCCCAATCAGCAAAAGATCGAAAAATTTCGTGTGGCCATTGACAGGTTCGCTGGTCGTCTGCAGGTGGGGGGGGAGTTGTGGGGCATGGCACATGAGTTGATCAAGGCGGTTGAGGGAGGTGGATGGAGTCAAGCGGAGAAACAGGAATTGCTGTCGGTTTGTGAGCGGGAATTGCCGCCCAAACTCAAGGAGGACTCCAAAAAGCAGAAGAAACTGACCGACCGGTTGCGCGCGGTGATGTCATGAACACGTCGCCCTCTGCTTTTTCCATTCCCCTCGCCCGTTATCGTTTCGAGTGGGAGGTCGAGACCCCGCTGCGTCTGCCCGAGTATGCCGGTTCGGCTTTGCGTGGAGTGTTCGGTTCCGCCTTGCGTGGCGTGGTTTGCCTGACCGGACAGACGGAGTGTCCGGGGTGCGGTTTGTGGCGCACCTGCCCCTATCCTTTGATTTTCGAAACGCCCCCTCCATTGGTTGCGGAGGGGGAGAAATTCATGGGGGTTACGCCCAATCCGTATGTCATCGAGCCTCCCCCCTGGGGAGCACGGGAGTATCGTCCCGGCGAGACGTTGGTTTTTCACATGGTCCTGGTCGGCAAGGCCCTGGCCCAGTTGGCATTGATCTTTTTGGCCTGGCAGCGGGCGCTGGCGCGGGGGGTGGGGCCGGGGAACGGTACGGCACGGTTGCAGCGTGTGGTGTTGATGGAGGCGTATTCCGAAACGGTGATTTTTACCCGGGAGATCGGGGTGATTCGGGATCATGAGAGCACGGTGTCCGTTCCGCCCTGGCCCGGGGAACATGCTCTGCCCGTGGCGATGTTGACCCCCACCCGCATTCAGCGTGACGGTTCGCCATTGGGGCCGGAGCGGTTGACGCCACGCGATCTGCTGGTGGCACTGATGCGTCGGGTGAGTCAGATGGTGGAAATTCATGGTGCCGAGGTCATGAGGGCCAATTACGCTGAACTGGCCCGTCAGGCCAGCCTGATCGACGCCCGTGGTCGTCTGGCCTGGCGGGACTGGACCCGGCGTTCCGCACGGCAACAACAGACCATGAGCCTGGGCGGAGTGGTGGGTGTCTGGACCTTCACGGGGCCGTTGGAATTGTTCTGGAGTTATCTGTATTTGGGTCAATGGCTACATCTGGGCAAGAACGCCACCTTCGGATTGGGGCATTATCGGTTGGGTATCGGGACAGGGAGTGCAAACGGATGAACAGAAAAAATGGCAAGGCTGGCGTGTTGTTGCTGACAGTGGGCACCGGAGACGGCAGCCGACGCGAGGAGACCCTTTATCGCCCCTTGCGGTTATCGGTCCTGGATGGTCACTGGTCCCAGGTGATCCTTCTTCCGTCCCTGGTTACGGAGGAATGGGCCGGGGAGGTCATGAGGGATCTGGCGCCGATCCCCGTCGAGGTGAAACCGCTGCCGAACGAAGGCGATGAGGATGATGCGGATCGCTGTTTTGATCACTTCGACCGGATTCTGGCAGAACTGAAGACGGAAGGGGTGAAATCTAACCTCATGGCGGTGGACCCCACACGGGGGACCAAGATGATGAGCGCGGCCCTGACTCTGGCGGCGGTGCGTCACGATGTGCCCCGTCTGCGCTACATCACCGGACAACGGGATCAACGGGGCATGGTCACTCCCGGAACCGAGCGCATCGCCCAGTTCACGACCACCCGCATCATGGCCTCGCATCGCCTGGAAGATGCGGTTTCGTTGTTCCGGCACGGCAATTTTGCCGCCGTTTTGGACTTGTTGCCGGATCCGGCCCATCCGTTGACTTTGCTGTACTGGCCGGAGGAATTTCATGCGACCCTGGGTGCCGCGCGGGCGTTGGCCCGTTTTTACGAGGCATGGGATCGCCTGAACCATCGGGAGGCCCATGCCGTTGGTTTGCCGGATGCGGAGGCGCTGAACGGAGCATGGAAACCATTTTATCCTGCTTCACAGGTTCTGGCCTGGGTGGAACAACTGGCGATGACCTTTCCCGAAGGCCATGACCTGGCGGCACGAAAGCGGAAATCGCTTTATCTGAGTCGTCTGATGGTGGACCTGTGGGCCAATGGTCTGCGTCGGATTGATCATCGACAGTTGGAGGATGCCGCAGTGCGGGCCTATCGGGTGTTGGAGATGGCGGGACAGATGGCCTTGTTTCGCCATGGGCATGATTCGGCAGGTCTGGATCCCCATGACTCAGAGATTGTGCGCTATGTGGCCAAAAGCGACAAAAGCGGCAATGCTCCCTTGAGTCGCACCAGGGATGGTTTGCTGATGGCGGGACGGGAACGGGTGACGGGACTGCTGAAACAGTTCAATGATCCCCTGGCCAGGGTGTTGATCGAACTGGGCAATTCGCCGATCATGAGTGCCCGTGTACGCAATGACAGCGTGCTGATTCATGGGTTTCAGGCCAGGGCGCCGGACGAGGGAACCATGCGCGCGTTTTATCAGCAGTTGAAGGAACGGGTGCTGCAACCGGGTTGCGGGCCGGAAGTGGACGCCTGGTTATCCATTGCCCAGACCCCGGATTTTTTGGATTGATTGTCCATGCCTGCCCTTTATGTGACCGAACCGGGTGCCACGGTGCGATTTTCCGGGAATGTGCTGCATGTGACCGCCGGGCATGCAACGGGTGAGAAGCCGGGTACACCGCATGTGTTGTTGAAGGTTGAGCCTCATCGGTTGGAATTGGTGGCCCTGGTGGGTCGGGTTCACATCACCGTGGAAGCGTTGCATCTGTGTCTGGAGCAGGGGATCGGGGTGGTCTGGTTTTCCTGGAACGGGCGGTTTCTGGGGCGCATGGTTCCCGAGACGGCCCGGAGCGGGGATCTGCGTCTGGCCCAGTACCGCGCCATCGAGAATCCTGCCATGGCGTTGTCCCTGGCGCGGGTGGTGATCGAAGCCAAGTGCGCCAACGCGATGGCGGTGTTGCGAACGATTCAATCCAATCAGTCCGGTCTGGAGGATCTTGGCATGGTTTTGCGGGATCTGACCGGTCAGAGCGAGAGGATACGGGCGTGTGAGAGTCTTGAGGTGCTGTTGGGACATGAGGGGAGCGCAGCGGGTCATTATTTTTCCGTATTGGGCCATGGTTTTCGCGGCGAGATCGGGTTTTCCGGTCGCCAGCGTCGTCCGCCACCCGATCCAGCCAATGCCCTTTTGTCGTTTGGTTATGTGCTGTTGGGCAATTGCATCGCTGGACATTTGGAGGCGCGGGGCTTGGATCCGGCGTTGGGATTCATTCATGCGCCTCGTCCCGGTCGGGCCAGTTTGGCATTGGATCTGTTAGAGGAGTTCCGGCATGCAGTCGTCGATCGTTTTGTCATGCGTCTGTGCAATTTGCGCATGATTCAGCCACGGATGTTCGAATCTGATACGGAAGACGGCGGGGTGCGGTTGACAAGGGAGGGGTTGAAAGCCTTTTTCCATGCCTGGGGAGCGTATCTGGAACGCCCCATGCGGGAGACCGAGGGAGAGACGCATAGCCCCATGGCGTTGATCCGGCGACAGGTGAATCGTTTGGCCATGGCCATGAGGGGAGCGGAGACGTATCAGCCTTTCTTGATCAGGGATTGAGAGGCAGGAGAGAACATGGATCGACAACGCTACGTGATCTGTTACGATATCAGCAACGACAAACGGCGACGACGTTTGTCGATCTGTCTGGATCAGTACGGCGACCGGATACAGGAAAGCGTGTTCGAGGCTGTTTTGGATCGGGATCTGCTGAACCAGATGATCGTCGAGGTAAAGAACCAAATCCATTCCAAGGCTGACGCCGTGCGCATTTATCCCCTTTGCATTCGTTGTGCCTCCAAGGTGGAACGTCTGGGCATTCCCGGCCCTGTCCCGGGAGAAGAAACGGTGTTCGTTGTCTGATCGTTTTTTCGTAACCCCAGTGTACCCATGGGGGGGCGGGGTTACGGAATGTTTTATTGTATTGAAAAACAACAATAAAACAATAAATCTGATCTTGGAGCCGCAGGAAAAATGAAGTCGCTTAGAATATGGTATGCAGGTTACGAAAAAGCAGTTAAAATAGTCCATGAAAAGAATGAATTGCATGACTGTATCCAAAAGTAATCGCCCTGACTGAAAGGGGATTGAGACTTGCGCAATACCCGATTTCGCCGGATATTGCATCATCATCCAAAAGTAATCGCCCTGACTGAAAGGGGATTGAGACATCATCCATGGATGGATGAACCAACCAACAGAACGCTTTCCAAAAGTAATCGCCCTGACTGAAAGGGGATTGAGACCCGATCCTTATATTTTGCCATCTTGATTTTCTCCAATTCCGGTTCCAAAAGTAATCGCCCTGACTGAAAGGGGATTGAGACACCACCACCGTGGCGACGACACCCGTGTTGATGTGTGGACCACCAAAAGTAATCGCCCTGACTGAAAGGGGATTGAGACCACGCATATCTGCATCGGTCAAATCAGCTTCACGTAGACAACCAAAAGTAATCGCCCTGACTGAAAGGGGATTGAGACCTCCCAGCAACCGTTGTGTGTAATAGCATCAATACTTACAGCCAAAAGTAATCGCCCTGACTGAAAGGGGATTGAGACCTTGTTAAGCGGTTTTGACGGTGGCCTGGATGGCTTCCTTCCAAAAGTAATCGCCCTGACTGAAAGGGGATTGAGACCGGAGGTTTTTCGATGCCGCTTCGGCGCGTGTCATCGCGCCGCCAAAAGTAATCGCCCTGCCTGAAAGGGGATTGAGACCTGATGACCAATTCGGTATGACGGGCAACAGCGTTGGACTCCCAAAAGTAATCGCCCTGACTGAAAGGGGATTGAGACATCAAGCGTCCGCAATTTGCGGATCGCTTCGAGGATGCGAGCCAAAAGTAATCGCCCTGACTGAAAGGGGATTGAGACTGTTCGCGCTTTTTGGCGCGCGCCAAAAACTCTTTCTCCACCAAAAGTAATCGCCCTGCCTCTGGCCGCGGTGCGTCACGATGTGCCCCGTCTGCGCTACATCACCG
>JADGBU010000104.1 GCA_015231295.1 Magnetococcales bacterium
CACCTATACGGTGCGTCTGGAAAAGGAGGTCAGTGAACGTACCGCAGAACTGCATAGCAAAAACGACGAACTGCAACAAGCCAAACAGATCTCCGATGAGGCCAACCAGAGCAAAAGCTACTTTTTGGCCAATATGAGCCACGAGATCCGCACTCCTATAGGTGCCATCATCGGCTTGTCCGATCTGGCATTGGCCACCGAATTGACGCCCAAAACACGGGACTACTTAACCAAAATTGCCAACGCATCCCATTCATTGCTACGTATCATCAACGATATTTTAGACTTTTCTAAAATTGAGGCCAGCAAGTTGGAGCTGGAACAGTTGGATTTTTATTTGCGCGATGTGTTTGACCACCTGACCGATCTGTTCCGGGTCAAGGCCGTGGAGCAGGGCGTGGAACTCATTCTCTCCCTTGCCAATGAGTGCCACTATCTTCTGATTGGGGATTATCTACGGCTGGAACAGATCTTGATGAATCTGGTCAGCAATGCCCTCAAGTTTACCAAAAAGGGTGAGATTGAAATCGGGGTCATCACCGTGGAGCAATCGGCGGAGCGTGTGGTCTTGGAGTTTTCGGTGCGGGATAGCGGCATTGGCTTGACCTCTGAGCAGGCGGCCAAACTCTTTTCCCCGTTTGTCCAGGCCGATGGTTCCAGCACGCGCAAATATGGTGGCACGGGTCTGGGACTGACCATCTGCAAGCGGTTGACGGAGATGATGGGTGGTCGCATCTGGCTGGAAAGTCAACCTGGGGTGGGAACCATTTTTCGTTTTACCGCCGCGTTTGCCTGGCACGGTCATAAGGATGGGGGGACATTGATCCCGCCGGATGACATGCGCCGTCTCAAGGTGCTGCTCGTGGATGATAATCCTGCAACCTGCAAGGCGTTGGGGACGATGCTGAGCGTTTTTGATTTCTCTGTGACCACGGTTGGTTCTGGGACCGAGGCGGTGGAGCAATGGTCCCAGCACCTGCAAGCCCATGACCCCTATAAGTTGCTGGTCATGGATTGGCGCATGCCGGGCATGAATGGCCTGGAGACCCTGCGCAAAATTCGTCAAATCGTGACCCTTGAAGAGACACCCAGAATCATTTTGCTGACGGATGTCCAATCGGAACAGGAGTTGGATCTCCAATCCGGGGAGGTGGGCGCGATTCTGGCCAAGCCGGTCAATTGTTCGTTGTTGTTTGATACCATTTTGACCCTGTTTGGCCGGGAGGTGGAAAAGGTTTGTCGAGTCGCCAAGCAAAGCATTGATTTGTCGAGTATTCGCGCCAAGATCGGCGGCGCGCGGGTGCTTTTGGTGGAGGATAATCCCATCAACCAGCAGATTGCCCAGGAGATTCTGGCCAAGGTGGGTCTGGTGGTGAAAACCGCCAATCATGGGGGCGAGGGGGTGGCCATGGTGGAGGCCGCGCGCTTCGACATCGTGCTGATGGATATCCAGATGCCGGAGATGGATGGTTATCAGGCCACGGCGCGGATTCGTGCCGACGCCCGTTTTCAGGATCTGCCTATCATCGCCATGACCGCCAATGCCATGAAGGGGGATCGGGAGCGGTGTCTTGCGGCGGGAATGAATGATTACGTCAGCAAGCCGATTGATAAAAAAGAGCTTTTTCTTTCGATACTCCGTTGGATCGACCTGCGGAAACTCCAGGGGAGACCGGTTGTTGGAGAACTGGCAAAAACCGTAATCGAGAAAAGCGCGAGTTGGCCCCAGATTTTGCCAGGGATCAATATGGAAGCCGCATTGGATCTCGTTGGTCACAATCGCAAGCTGTTGTTGTCGGTATTGAAGGAGTTTCGACGGGATTTCGCCACATCGCATCAAAGGATTGCGACGGCTTTGGAGGAGCAGGATGCCAGTGACATGGAGCAGGCTGTGCGCCTAACCCATTCCGTCAAGGGGATATCCGGTAATTTCTCCGCGCATCGTTTGTACTTGGCGGCGGACGCGTTGGAAAAGAGCCTCAAGGTCGGCGCGCAGCAAGAGTGGCCAGTCCGTTTGCTGGAGTTTGAACTCTCTTTGGGAGAGGTCATGCAATCCATTGATCAATTGGTCTCCCTCGAACAGGAAGTTCCCGCAGTCAAGCCGGTCATCCAGGCCGGAAAGTATCAATGAACATGAGACACTGATGGCAAAAAAATTGGTGTAGCCTCCTGCTGCTCTGGTTCATCCTTCTTCCGTGACATGGCAACAACACGTCAGATGATTTATATTTTATCAACGAGCTGATAGGTTTCGTTTGTCAGCCTGTTCTGTGACAGGCTCTTGACAAGGTGATCATTGGCGGTCAGATTTTCAACAATCCTCGCGGGAAGCGCGAAAACCCGGGGATAATAGTATAAGGTACGGTCGCTTGGTATGCAAATTTTTCTGCTGATTTTTTTCTTTTTGAACGGAATGGCGGAGTTGCACGCCCACGGGCCCGGCAGGGCGATGCGGGTCGAGACCGGCTATTGTGACGTGGACTCCGCCGGAATGAAGTCGAGTGTGCAGTGGAAGATGCCCGAAGGGGCGAGCGGGGTGTCGTTCTGTCTGCGATTGCGGAATCAGGAGTCGTTTCCGGTTGGGGTCCGTTTGCGTTTTCTGCCTGGTTTCGTGACCGACGAGGGGAGTGACGTGTGTCTGATGAGCCCGGAGCGGGAACCGGGTTCACAGGGGCACCATTTCATTCTGGGAGAACAACGGTGTCACCGGGGATCCCTGGTTCTGGAACCGGGTGCCACCCGCGAGATCGCCGGATATTGGACGCAGCGACCGGATCGCTCCCGGATGGAGTCGCATCCGGATAACGGCCGAGTGATGGTGGGTTGCGTGCTGAGTGACGCCTCTCCCCTGAAGTCTGCCGAGCGTCTGCATGTAAGCGGGATGCATATCAAGAATCGGCGCAGCATGCACATGGCCCGTATCGAAGGCGATGGATCGGGCCAGACCAACCCGGTTGGCACGGTGCTGGATCGTGACGATCCGGATCCGTCCTGCGATCCCCTGGCCACGCTCATGGCGGATCGACCGGTTCAGGTGGGTGTCGGGCAGGCCGGGGTGATCGCCACTGCCGTCCCAGCAACCGGTTCTTCCATGATCCATCCGGGCATCTCTCCGGTCTGGGTGTGGAGTGGTGGCGGGTTGCTGCTGCTGGTGGCATTGCTGGGACTGGTGGTTCCGGACCCCCGGAGTCGTGCGCCGCGTGCGGGCGTCCCGCTGGTCCGGGTGGTCTGGATCGCGTCTCTGGTACGTTTTCTGACCGGTTCCGGCTGGCCTCTGGTGTGGATGAAGTGGGTGTCGATCCTGCTTTATGGTCTGGTTATCGTTTCGGGTTTCTGGGGCTCGACCGAGGGGCGGGAGAGTTGGGCCACGCTCTTTGTCTGGAATTTCTGGTGGCCGCTGGTGATCCTGTCGGTGGTCTTGGCCGGAACGGCGTGGTGCGCGATCTGTCCCTGGGAGTCCCTGGCCAATCTGCTGGTGCGCGGCGGACTGGTCCAAAGAGGCGAGGAGCGGGATCCGGGTCTGTTCGAGGTGCCGCGTCTGCTGCGCAATACCTATCCGGCGTTGCTGCTGTTTGTGGGTCTGTCGTGGGTGGAAATGGGGCAGAATGTGACCACCCGTCCGGAGTTGACGGCCTGGATGGCGTTGCTGATGTTTTTTCTGGTGGTCGTGACGCTGGTATTGTTCAAACGCAAGGCGTTCTGTCGTTATTTCTGTCCGGTGGGTCGGGTGCTGGGGCTTTATGCGCGACTTTCCTGCGTGGCGGTCCGGCCAGTCGAACAGGCCGTGTGCGAAACCTGTTCGACTCTGGAGTGTCATCACGGCTCCGAACGGTATCCGCCCTGTCCGACCCGTTTGACCGTGGGGCGGTTTGCCCAGAACACCTATTGTTTGAGTTGTGGCAGTTGTCTGTTGTCGTGTCCGGGTCGCAACGTCTCCTGGCAGTGGCGTCCCATGGCCAGCGAGGCGGTGGATCCGGGGCGGCCCAGTCGTGACGGCACATGGTTCATGCTTCTGCTGTTGGGCATGACCCTGTTTCATGGCATCTCCATGACGCCTGTGTGGGAGGAGTGGTTGCTGTGGTTGGCCGATGGAATCGGTGAGTCGGGAGAACCGAAGGTGGGATTCCTGCTGGGCATGCTGGCGTGGATGGTGATGCCGGTGCCGGTGTATGCCCTGGCGGTCTGGTTTTCCGGGCCGGGTGCGTTTGTCCGTCGGTTCTGGGCGTCATCCTTTGTCGTTTTGCCTTTGGCCATGGCCAGCCATCTGTCTCACAATCTGATCCATCTGGTGCGGGAGCCTGCCGGTGTGTCGGTCTTGCTGGGTGATCCGTTGGGAGGCATTGTCTTGCCGGTCTGTTCTGTCGCCGGGGTTCCCGTGGATGCCGGGAGCTGGCATGAACTCCTTTTCGCGGCTGCGCGGATCGTGTTGGTGGTGTTCGGGTTGCATTTGGCGTTGCTCATCGTTCGCCATGGTCAAAGAGGTCCGGAGCGGCGGGGGCTTCTGACCCGGATCTGGAATCGCCTGCCCATGACCCTGTTCTCCCTGGCGGTTTCGGCGGCGACCCTGTGGCTGCTGGCCAATGACATGGTGATGCGGTTTTGAGGGTCGGGGCTCCTTTGGGAGAGCGGGATCGATTCAGGTTCGTTGACAAATGAGGGGTGTTCATCCTATTGTATCAGCATTCTATTGTATTTTTTAGAAAAAGCCCTGCCATGGAGTAGGTGAAATTGAGTATACAAAATCGGTTGATTGCCATTTTCTCTGGCATTTTACTTCTGGTTCTCGGAACAAGCAGTCTTTTTTCGTTTTCCTTGACGAAAACGGCCATCATCGAATCCGCGATCAGGGGCATGAAGAACGATCTCGCGGAGACAGGCAATCGCGCCATGCAGTTGCAACACAAGGCGCAGGACATGATGCGCATGTCCATGCAGTTCCCAGGCTTTGAAGAGTACTTTGAGCTTAAGTCCACCCGTTCTGGAAATCAATACGATGCGCAGAAGGTGCTGAAATTATCAACGGATCAGCTCAATCTGAAGCGCAAGATCGATTTGTGGGTGCAACGTCTTCAGCACATGTATCCCATTGTCGAAACGTGCGTCATCGATGCCACGGGCCAGGAACACACCCGGCTGACCTATGGTGCCGTGGCACCGGAAGAGGATTTTTCCAGCGAGGAGGGCAGCGCGGAATTTTTCGCCCCCACCATGGTCCTCAAGAAGGACGAGGTGCACATCCAGTACCCCTACATGTCTCCGGACGCCAGGCAGTGGGTTTTTTCATACACCTCGCCCATTGTGCTTGAGGATGGCACCAAGCCGGGTCTGTATCATTTCGAGATTCCCATCTCCTTGTTTCAGGAGAGCATCCAGAATTTCAACGCCACCCAGGACAAGCAACCTCAGGAGGGTATGGGTGCCCGGCGCACATTCATCGTCGATCCCACCGGAATGATCATTGCGGATAGTCATCGGCAATTCAACATCAAGCTGTCGGAAGGGGCGGATGCCGAGGCGGAATACAAGCTGTCGGATTTTCTGCCCATGTTTGACTCCATCTCCACCCATGAGGGGTTTAAGGCGATCGTGGAGCGGATGAAGCAGGGTGAAAATGGCGAAGGGAGTTTCCAGGACGCCAATGGATTGCATTATGTGGTCTACCAGTCGTTGCCGATTTTTGGCTGGAGCATTGCCCGGATCGAATCCCACGACGCCCTGTTGCAGTTGAGCGAGGACTCCTTGACCCGCATGAGCCGCGCCACTCTGGTGATCGTGTTGGTGGCCATGGGCTTTGCCATTCTGATGATCGCCCTGACCGCCCGTCGGATCTCCACCCCGTTGGTGCGCCTGACCCGGGATGTGCGCACGTTGGCGACCGGGGATCTGACCCGTCGGGTGGACGCGGCCACGCTTCCGGCCGGTGAACTGCGTGAGTTGGGCCGTTCGGTGGATGAAATGGCCGGCAATCTGGTGGCTGTGGTCCGGGATCTGGCCTTGCAATCCGAAACCGTTGCCGCGTGCGCCCATGGTCTGAACGCCATTCGCGCCGATGTCCAGCATGGTGCCGGGGAGATCACCAGCAAGGCCGGGGAGATGGGAGTCGCCAACCGGCAACTGGCCGGAAATGTGGCCGGGATCAAGGCCTTGATGGAGAGTGTCAACGAGCGCATGGAGAACATCTCCATCACCTCGGAAGCGCTTTCCTGCAACATCCGGCAGATCATGGGCATGGCTGGGGATGGGGCGCGCAACGCCGCCACGGTCGCCAGTGCCGCCACCGAGATGACCGCCAACATCCAGCACGTCAACGCCCATTTGCAGGCGGTCAATGGCGAGGTGGATCAGGTGCGCAGCGAAATCAGGGAAATGGTGGACTCTCTCGGAGCGGTGCAGACCCTGTGCAAGCAGGCTGCCGACCAGTCCAGGGAGGCGAGCGGCCACTCGGATCACGCCCAGGAGGTGATGGAAGGGCTTTCCCGGGCCGCCGGGGAGATCGGCACCAGCGTGGGGGTGATTCAAAGCATCGCCGAACAGACCAACATGCTCGCCCTGAATGCCGCCATCGAGGCCGCCGGGGCCGGGGATGCGGGCAAGGGGTTCGCCGTGGTGGCCAACGAGGTCAAGGAACTGGCCCGTCAGACTGCCGAGGCCACCCGCATGATTTCGATCAAGATCGACGACATCCAGCTTAATACCAACGAGGTCGGTCAGGCCATCCATTCGGTGACTGGGATCGTGGAGCGGATCGAACAGGCCAACGGGGAGATCGCCGAGGCGGTGGAGGTGCAAAACGCCTCGATTCTGAAGATTTCCGGGGCCATCGAACAGGTCTCCGGCGCGACCGAGGTGGTGGTGAACAGTGCCGGGGAGTTGGGTTTCGCAGCCGAAGAGGTGGCCCGGGCCGCCGAACTGTCCCGGGTGGCTTCGGCCCGGATCGAGGAGTCGGCCGAAGAAGGAGTGCGTGCCGCGCAGGATGCGGCCGCTCGTGCCGGAGAGACCCGGGGGTTGGCCAATCGCACGCTGCAATCGGCCCTGGAGAGCGAAGAGGGCGCGCGCAGAGTGGTGACGCTGGCCATGGGGGTGTTTGCCCTGGCGCGGGGGACCACCGGGGCGACGACCGCTTTCGGACATGTCACGGACATCACCTTGAGTTCAGCCGCCTCGCTGGAAAAGGTGCGTCAGTCGCTGGTGATTCCGACGGAAGGGATGTTCCAGATCAGAAGCCTGAAAGAGTTGCTGCTTGGCTGGATCCGCCTCCTGGAGGATGAATTCATCCATCTGGAACTGGATCACTCCATGGAGGAGTACCACAAGGCGTTGGGCGATCGACTGCACGCTTTTGGTGTCTGGGTGAACGGAGAAGGCAGAGAACGGTTTGCCGGTTGTCCGAGCTTCCAGGAGGTCGAAGAGTTGTTGGCCTCCATGCGTCTTAAATTGGAGACGCTGTTCTCCATTGCCCAGGAGGTGGCAACTCTGCGAAAAGGCACGGATCCGGTGTCGCCGAACGGGGAGAGTCAGGCCTTCATCGATGACCGCCTGCGCGCCCTGCGGGAGGTGATCGAATATTTCCATGTGGACCGGCAGCGGTTGTTTCTGGCGTTGGATCGACTCTACAAAGGGGATCGCTCCGCCGGGAGTTGAACACCCACATCTTGACGCCATCATCTGCGTGAACAGCAACTTATTTTGTCCGGTCATTCTTCGACACAGACTCGCGGATAAGGTTTTGAGGATGGACCATTCGTTTAATAGACCCCCTTGGCGTTCAGGAACGCGCTATACTGACGGTCCTCACTCATGATGTGACGGACCAACCACTGGCTGAAGAAGGATTTGAAATCGATCTGTGAGGTATCCGGTTGCCGCATCATTTGATCCCGATACTCCAGCACCTGCTGCACCAGGCTGCGATGTCGGCTCTGGTGACGCACCAGCTCTGGATAGCCATAGCGTTCCATCAGGCGCTCTTCAGCGGAAAAGTGGTATTCGGTGTAGTGGACCAACGCCGCGAAGGCACTCTCCATGGCGGACCAGCCGGCTCCGGAGCGGACGATCTCCATGATGGCGTTGGCGATCTCCAACAGCTTCTTGTGATGGATATCCATTTCGGAAATCTGGATGTTGAAGGCACTGTTCCAACGGAAACTGCCAGCCGAGTCGCTGGTATGCACCACCTGCATGGCCCGGTTATGATATGCCTCAAAAAGCTTCCAGCGCACGATTGGGATTTCCTGCACCAACTCGCCCGGAATCTGGCATACTTCGGTCTCTTCCAGGGTTGTAAGCCGGAACAGGCAGGGGGTCTCGAAGACCGTCATCTCTTCGCCGAAGTAGTCCCGGGATTGTAGTACATCAAAGCGTTCCCCGGCCAGCGAGCGTTCCACCTGACCGGAACGGATCAGGTTGAGCCTGTTCAAATCGCGGCAGGCGAGCAACTGTCCGGCAGGAAAGATACGCAGTTCAATGGCGTCCACAACTTGATCAAGAATCGGATAAGGCACACCTTCGGAAAACAGAGGGGTGGATTGCAGAAAGAGCCTCCATTCGGCGGTCCGTTCGATGCGCTCCAGCAGATTGTTGCGCAGAACCAACTCCCGGTACAAAGAGGCGGTGATTTCCAGGGCCTGGACATGGCTGACCGTGCTGTAGGTATATCGGGAAGGCTGGTTGTGCAACCCTGACTCTTCTCCCACCATGGCGCCGCTGGAAAGACGACCAACAAAGCGGTCCCGGGTGCGGATTTTTTCGACCGCACCGGTAAGGATCAATTGAATCTTTTCTGGAATTCCCCCCTCGCGCAGCAGCATGGTTCCGGGTTTGAGGTGGATAACCGGACTGTTGATCAAGATGCGCAACTGGTGCAGAGGAATCCCGGGAAACGCCGACTGCAAGAAGGTGAAGGCGCTGCGTCGGGCAAAATCCGATTCGCCGGAGATTAACACATCCATCATGCCGTGCGGGGCGCTGGAACCGATTTCTCTTTCCCAAGGGGTCAACTCCCGCGCCACGTGGGAGAGCAGGATCCGGTCGGAGGCGTCTTCCCGGAAATCTTGGGCCATACCGTGGATCATGCCGCCGCCGACATCCAATTTTTTCAGGTTGACCGGCGTCAGGTACTCATCGCGGATTTTCTTAAAATAGGCTCGATCGATGCCCGGCTTGCCTGGATCATCGGTGATCATTTTTTCCAGCAACTCCAGGCTCACGATATCGGCAAAGTGGGCGTAGGTGCGGTAGCCGTTTTGCCACAGGGTGCGGAATAGAAAGATGCTGGTCTCCAAAGGATGAGGTGAGTAGACGGGACGCACCTCCAGTCCCTCAATGTCGTTCCAGGTTTCCGGTTGCAGATCGTGGACCTCGAAGAACTCCTGGAACCTCTCTTCCTCAAAGGAAAGCAACGCTGAGAGCTTTTTCTCCACAGTGGCGCGCACCAGTCGGGTAGCGAAATACTTCACCTTGCGGCCTGAGCGTATCAGGGTGGTCACCCCGGCGAAGTGGTCATCGTGGGCGTGGGTGTGGAAGATTCCTGCGATTTCGTCGATGCCGATGCCCAGCGCCTCAAGATTGTTGAAAAGATTCGGACCAGCATCGATGAGGTAGATCTTGCCGTGGAACATCAGAATGCTCGACATACTGGGCCGGTTTACATCCCAGCCGTCTCCCTCGCCGGAGTGGACGATCGCGAAATATTCCCGTGGCAACATTTGAAAGCCCAACGGATAGGCCGACTCGTAGGATTCACCAGGTGGCAGGTTAAGATCAACGGTGATTCTTGAGTTGGCATATTCGATGACATATAGGTTTTGTGATTGCCGACGGATCATCACCCCATTCCGGATCTCCACCAGTTCGTCACCGACAACGCGGCCTTCCAGCAGATCCTGCGAAGGACGGATGGTGCCAAAGGCAAAGCGCAGTTTCAAGCGCATCATCGCGGCGGCTTCTTGGGTGGACACACCTGCTTCTTCGATCTCTTCTCTGGAAATTAATCCATAGTTCCCGCGATAGATATACTGCATCTGGGCGTTGACCTGTTCTGCCAGACCGATGATCAGTGGTTTCTGTCCAGTGTTGTTGGGATGGTTGGGCAGGATCAGCCCCTGTTTGTAAAGCATCTGTAGAACCGGAAATTCGCCCAGATTGGCCATTTCGCCATTCTGCAACATCAGATCCGACAGTAGGATCGCGTTGGGTCCGGTTTCGCAGTTCACGCCGTTTTTTTCGGTGGAAACGATCAGTCCTCGCTTCATCAGGTGTTTGACGCTGTCCATGGGGCAGCCACACAGTATCCGGAGATCTGCTTCCGGTATTTCCACCCAGGTGATCCCCTTGGCCACGACCGTCTTAATGATGGGCATATTCATTTCCTTGATTGATTGTACGGAGCTTCTCTGCCAGGGCCCGGACGCCGTGGGCATCGGTTTCCGGACACAAAATCAGAAACGCCTCGCCACCCCAGCGTTCCGGAATATCCATATCAAACGGCGCCACGTCTCAACTCCACTCGCCCACACGCTTCCAGGCAATATCGGCAGCCAGAATCCGTCTGAATAGGGCAGGGGGGTAAGGCGGCCAATTTGGTTTTCACAAGCCAGTCAAAGTCTGACACAAAATTTGCCCATCGTCAAAAAACTGCGCAATTTCATGCAATCTTTATTTAGACAGTTTGCGTCATGCCTTTGATTTTGATATTTTGACGGGGTTGATTGATGGATGGGAAAGGTCGGCGAGAAGGATGGCCCGCGAAGCGGATCCCATCCGAAGGCAGGCAGTCAGCCAGTTGGGCTTTTTCTGCGGGATTCGCCAAAGGCATCCCGCTGGCTTGGAGTGAGTAGATGGAGAGGTTTGGGTGATGTCAAATGGCAGGCAAAGCGATACGATATGGTCTGTTGAGCCTGTTGTTCTGGTTGCCCGCATTGAGCGGTTGCGCGGTGGTGGCCGTGACCGATGCAGTGGTCAGTACCGCCGCCACTGCGGTCAAGGTTGGAGCCACAGCTGTCGGAACCGCCGTGGATGTCACGGCGGGTGGAGTGAAGGCGGTGACGGGTACGGATGATGACTGAGGCCGACGGATCGGCCTTCGGATGGAGCGTGCCAGTCAGCCAGAAGATCTATCGATAAACGTTGGTTTCTTCCGTTCTGAAGATGAAGAAAGCGACTCGTGGCAAGACAAGACTCGGTTCCGTGCCCAGTTTCTACCAGGGAACGGACAGGATTTACACCCGCTGAATACACGCGTGCACTTGGCACCCGTCAGTGGGTCACGGATTCACTCCGCGCTCCGATAGTGCCTGTCTGGCTTCCAGACAGTGACTGTCCAATTTCGCCAACACCTTTTCCGCCTGTTCCCACTGTTTCTGTTCCACCGCGCCACGCAAACGCAAGGCATGGGTGGAGACCTTCCAGGCTCCGATTTCCCGTGCCAGTTCACTCAACCGCTGCACGAATTTTTCCACCCCAACCTCATTGCGACTGACGATGGCCTGTTGCAACGCCTCCAGGCAACGGGGAAACTGTGCAAGAAAAATCAAACTTTTCTGAACCCATACCGTCTCTTCCAACTCCACAGCCTTCAGGACCAATGACATGGCACCGGGAACAACCGGTCTGGCGGGCAAAGGATGACGCCGCATCACCTTGACGATGACCTCCAACAACTCGTTGGAACGATACGGCTTGCGCAGATAACCGTTCATGCCCAACTCGAAACATTGCTTCTCCTCTTCACCCATGGTTTTGGCCGTGACTGCAATGATGGGAATCTGCGGGCTGACCACCAAAGCGGAGGGATCCCCGCGACGAATCTGCCGGGTCGCTTCCATGCCATCCATCTCCGGCATTTGCAGATCCATCAAGATCAGATCGTGAGCGTATTGTCCGAGTCTGGCCAACGCCTCGCGGCCATTGTTGACGATGGTGACCGTATGACCGACCTGCTCCAGGATGAGTGTCGCGAGTTTCTGATTCTGCGCGTTGTCTTCAACCAAAAGAATATTCAACGGAATCATTGGCCTGACCACATGCACCGCATTCAGAGCGGCCTCATTGACCTTCGGACCCAGTCCCAGCGCATGCCGAATCGCCTTGATCAGACGAAATTCCCACACCGGCTTGCGTACCACTGTGGCGTTGGGGAGTCCATTCACGGACATGACC
>JADGBU010000105.1:0-589 GCA_015231295.1 Magnetococcales bacterium
GGGCGGCCTCGGGAATGGCATAGGCTCCCATGGAGAGCGTATTGCCGAACACCAGAACGGCGGCAATCACGAACAGCAATCCATGCCAAAGATGCTTCCGACGCCACGGTTGACGATTCACCACGGTTTTCCCTCCCTCATTCGACCTTCAAGACCGCCAGGAATGCTTCCTGGGGAATTTCCACGCGACCGATCTGTTTCATGCGTTTTTTGCCGGCCTTCTGTTTTTCGAGCAGTTTCCGTTTCCGGGTGATGTCCCCGCCGTAGCACTTGGCCGTGACATTCTTGCGCAGTGCCTGAACCGTCTCCCTGGCCACCACCTTGGAGCCGATGGCCGCCTGAATCGCCACCTCGAACATTTGACGATGGATCAATTCGCGCATTTTTTTGACCAGATCCCGGCCACGGGTCATGCTCTTGTCGCGATGCACGATCACCGAGAGGGCATCCACCGGATCGTTGTTGATCAGGATATCCAGTTTGACCAGTTCGCCGACCCGATATTCCAGAAATTCGTAATCCAGGGAGGCGTATCCCCGCGACACCGACTTGAGGCGGTCGAAAAAGTCGAGGGCGACTTCGTTCATGG
>JADGBU010000105.1:845-1719 GCA_015231295.1 Magnetococcales bacterium
CCGTTCCAGCCGTTCCTGGACGATCTCCATGTGGAGCATGCCCAGAAAGCCGCAGCGCATGCCGAAACCCAACGCCGGGGAGCTTTCGGTTTCGAACACGATGGAGGAGTCGTTGAGCGAGAGCTTTTCCAGCGACTCCTTGAGCAGCACATAATCCGAAGAGACCGTGGGATAGAGTCCGGCGAAGACCAGCGGCTTGATCTCCTTGAAGCCGGGCAGCAACTCCGCCGCCGGTCGTCCCGCATCGGTGATGGTATCCCCGACGCGGGCCATGGAGACCTCCTTGATGCCCGCCACCACCCATCCCACCTCACCGGCGGACAGGGTGGCGACTTCGGTGAGCCGGGGAGTGAAGATGCCAACCCGGTCGAGGGGAAACTCCATGCCGGAGCTCATCAGCCGGATGCGGCGGGTGCGGCTGGAAGGGTCGGTGGAGAGCCGTCCATCGACAATCCGCACCAGCGACACCACGCCCAGAAAATTGTCATACCAGGAGTCCACGATCAACGCCTTGAGCGGCGCGTTGGGATCCCCCTGGGGGGGCGGAATGCGGGTGATCACCGCCTCCAGGATATCGCCGATGCCGATGCCGCTCTTGGCCGAGGCCATGATGGCGTCGGAGGCATCCAGACCGATCACGTCTTCGATCTGTTGACGCACCTTTTCGGGTTCGGCGGAGGGGAGATCGATTTTGTTCAGAACCGGAATCACCGCCAGATCGTGATCGAGGGCCATATAGACATTGGCCAGGGTCTGGGCCTCGACCCCCTGGGCCGCATCGACCACCAGCAGCACCCCCTCGCAGGCCGACAGGGAGCGGGACACCTCGTAGGAGAAGTCCACATGGCCGGGGGTGTCGATGAAATTGAACACA
>JADGBU010000105.1:2003-6135 GCA_015231295.1 Magnetococcales bacterium
CGCGCGACTATTTATAATCCCCCCGATCGGTTTTCGCCAGTTCCACTGTTGCCAACACCGCAGTTCGATGCAGCAATTCCCGTTCGGAACCGCTTTCGGGGGCGTTGGAGAGGGAATAGAGGGCCTGATCCCGCGTTTCCTTGAGACGTTTGCGGGTCTCTTCCGTCTCGGAGAAGGAGTCGGAGAGCAGATCCCGACCCAGGGACTCCAGGGTATCGAGCAGTTCGCCCATCTGTTCGAGCTGTTCGCGCCGCTGATAGGGGGTGGCGGTCCGTTCCCCGTTGGCCGAAACCGACAACGTGGCCAGCAGGGGAATCGCCTCCTGAATGCCCGCCGCAGCCGCGAGGGATTTGGAAAAATTTGCCCCATCGACGCCGTGAGTGGCAGCTTTTGCCTTGGCGAGAGAGGCGGCGGCCACACTCTTGTCGGTCTTTTCCAGGCGACGAACGGTCATGAAGGGTCCTCCCAGTGGCATGTGCGTGGTTTCGGTGGTCCGGGAAGGCTGAATCCTGCACTCTGCCCGTTGCACTTCTTTACATTCAAGCGACATGCCAATTTGGAGAGGAATCAGACACCGTTGCCGGTCACGCTGGGTTTGCGGGCCAATTTGGCCAGCGCGTTGAGAAACGCCAACGCCGAAGCCACCACCACGTCGTTGTTGACGCCCCGTCCCTGAACCGAACGATCATCCTGTTCCATGTTGACGATCACATCGGCCTGGGCGTCGATGCCGCCGGTGATGGCGCGCACTTCGTAGCGTTGCAGCCGCACCTGATCGGCGGCTCCGGGGATCAGATGGACGATGGCGTTGTAGACCGCGTGAATCGCCCCCTCTCCCCATCCGGCCCCGCGCCGGGATTGGCCATGGATCTGGATCTCCACCGCCGCCACCGGGGTATCCTCGGTGCCGGAGGCCACATGCAGCCGGATGAGCTTGTAGGGATCGGCGTCGCGGATCACCTCGTCATCCACCAGGGCGCGGATGTCGTCGTCGAAGAGGGTTTTTTTCTTGTCCGCCAGATCCTTGAACCGTTGCATGATCCGTTCGATCTGGGAATCCGGAAGCTGATAGCCCAACTCCCGCAGCCGTTCGGTGAAGGCGTGACGCCCGGAGTGTTTGCCGAGCACCAGCCGGTTGGTGGCCAGACCCACGGAAGCCGGAGTCATGATTTCGTAGGTGGAGGCGTCCTTGAGCATGCCCGCCTGATGAATGCCCGATTCGTGGGCGAAGGCGTTGGCCCCGACGATCGCCTTGTTGGGCTGGATCGGAAAGCCGGTGACGCGGGAAACCAGCCGGGACGCGGCGATGATCTCCTCGGTGACGACATCGGTATGATAGGGCATGATGTCGCGTCGGGTCCGCAGGGCCATGACGATCTCTTCGAGCGCGGCGTTGCCAGCCCGCTCTCCGAGTCCGTTGATGGTACACTCCACCTGACGGGCACCGCTGCGCACCGCCGCCAGAGAGTTGGCCACCGCCAATCCTAGATCGTTGTGACAATGCACCGACAGCACCGCGCGGTGCATGTTGGGCACCCGCGCCACGAGTTGCGCGATCCGTTCGCCGAACTCGTGCGGCAGGGTATAACCCACGGTATCCGGAATGTTGATGGTGGTGGCACCGGCCTCGATCACCGCCTCGACGATCCGGCAGAGAAATTCCATTTCGGAGCGGCCCGCGTCTTCGGCGGACCATTCGACATTGGAGGTGTAACGCGCCGCACGGCGCACACCGGCCACGGCGGCCTCGACCACCTGATCCGGGGTCATGCCGAGCTTGTGTTGCATGTGGATCGGGCTGGTGGCGATGAACAGGTGAATGCGGGGATTGGCCCCTTCCCGCAACGCCTCCCAGGCGCGATCGATATCCTCGTTGCGCGCCCGCGCCAGACCGGCCACCGAGCACTCCCGCACCTGACGGGCCACGGTGCGCACCGCCTCGAAGTTGCCCGGCGAGGAGATGGGAAATCCCGCCTCGATCACATCCACCTTGAGGCGTTCCAGTTGTTTGGCGACCCGGAGTTTCTCCTCCGCGTTCATCGAGGCGCCGGGAGACTGTTCTCCATCCCGCAGGGTGGTATCGAAGATGAATACTTTCTCGGACATGCCGCGTCACTCCCTGGGGTGCGCCGGGTCCGGGCCCGGTGGACCCGCTACTCGGTAAATTCCTGAACCTCGTCCTCTTCCTCTTCCTGGCCCTGGGCGAGCAGGGTGCGATACTCCCGATGGCTGGAATAGGCCGACAGCAGATAGGCCCAACCCACCACGAACAGGGTCGCCGCCATGTGAATGGTGAGCACGGTGATGAACACCACCACCCCCACCAACGCCAGGAAAGGCCGTTTGCGGTGCCAGGAGAACTCCTTGAAACTGCGGAACCGGATGCCGCTCACCATCAGGATGCCGAGGGCGTAGACCAGAAACATCGGCAGCCAACGCCAGAAATCGGCGATCCCGGCGGCGGCGCGATCCTGGGGCGCGATGCCCAGCTCCATGTAGAACAGCACCGTGGCGGCCAGGACTCCGGCGGCGGCAGGAATCGGCAGCCCCTGGAAATAGCGTTTGGCCACCTCTTCATCCGGGGCGGATTTCTGCACGTTGAAGCGGGCCAGACGCAACGCCCCGCACACCGCGAACAGAAACGCGCCCGCCCACCCCACCCGCGAAAACGGGGTCAAGGCCCATTGATGGATCAGCACCGCCGGCGCGATGCCGAACGACAGAAAATCGGCCAGGCTGTCATACTCTTTGCCGAAGGCCGAGGTGGCGTTCATGGCCCGGGCCACGCGACCATCCAGACCGTCGAACACCCCGGCCACCAGGATCGCCAGGGCACCGTTCTTGAAATCCCCGGTCAAGGCGGCCATGATGGCGTAGAATCCGAAGAACATCCCGCCGGTGGTCAGCAGACACGGGAAGATGAAGGCCCCTTTTTTGCTACTTCTGATTTCGGTCACGGTATGCCAGCTCCCCAAGGATCACGTTGCCAAAGAAACCGTTACAGCCGGGCGATGATCGTCTCTCCGGCGCGGGTCTGATCCCCCAGAACCGGTTCGATCCGGGCCGTCAGGGGCAGATAGAGATCCACCCGCGATCCGAAGCGGATCAGGCCGAACCGTTGACCGGCGGGCATCACGTCACCCGGTTTGAGATAACAGACGATACGCCGGGCCACCAGACCCGCCACCTGGACAAACGAAATCCTCGCTCCCGAGTCGGTCACGACGCACACTTCCATGCGTTCGTTCTCCACCGAGGCTTTATCCAGCGCGGCGTTCAGAAATTTGCCCGGATGATAGGCCACCTGTTCCACCCGTCCCCCGATGGGAAAACGGTTCACATGGACACTGAACACATTCATGAAAATGGAAAACTTGCGCGCCGGAAGGCCCGAAAGCGGCGCGATCGTCTCTTCGATCGCCACCACCTTGCCATCCGCCGGGGCGATCACCAGACCCTCGCCGACGGGCGTCTGCCGTTCCGGATCGCGGAAAAACCAGAGGCACCAACCGGCCAGAATCCACAACACCGCCTGAATGGGACGATAATGCAGCCACGCACTTCCGGCCCAGGCCACCAGCACGAATATCGCAATAAACGGCAGCCCTTCCTTGGCCACCGGCGAACGCATCGCCATAACGATCTCCTCAAAGGTTCCGACCATTAAAAAAAAGAAGGGGTCTGGGGGATTCTTCCCCCAGGGTTTTGACTTTCGCCTTCAAAACAAAAACAGTTGTGGGTATTTTTTAATTTTTTCTGTTTTTTGAAAGGCAAAGTCCTGGGGGGAAGAATCCCCCCAGACCCCGCTCTTTTTTTTTACCGATTTTGTCAGTTTCTGGACTTGTCCACCAGTTTGCCCTTGCGGATCCAGGGCATCATATCCCGCAGGCCCGCGCCCACCTGCTCGATCTGATGCTCCGTGCCCCGGCGACGCAACGCCTGAAAACGGGGCCGACCCGCCATATTTTCGAGAATCCACTCGCGCGCGAATTCACCGGTCTGGATCTCGTCGAGAATTTTCTTCATCTCCTGCTTGGTTTCAGCCGTCACCACGCGGGGTCCACGGGTCAGATCCCCGTACTCGGCGGTGTTGGAGATGGAATAACGCATATTGGCGATGCCGCCTTCGTAG
>JADGBU010000105.1:6642-7333 GCA_015231295.1 Magnetococcales bacterium
AACCAGAATCATCACCACGTCGGCTCCGGCCACGGCCTCGGAGACCTCCTTGACTTGCAGACCGGCGGCCTCGGCCTTGGCCCACGAAGACGAACCGTTTCTCAGACCGACGGTCACGTCCACCCCGGAATCCTTGAGGTTCTGGGCGTGAGCGTGGCCCTGGGAGCCGTATCCGATGATCGCCACCTTGCGGGAGCGAATCTCGTTCAAATCGGCGTCACTGTCGTAATAGACTTTCATGGATGCTTCCCTATGGATGATGAAGTTCTGGCGCGCACGCGCACCACATTCCGAAACCCGCTATGATGGCGGCAAACGCGCCGCGATTCAAGGATGGGTCGCTTTGTTGACCATCCCTTTTTCTCCCCGGGTGAGAGCCACCAACCCGGTCCGAACCATTTCCGTGACGCCGAGAGGAGTCAACAGGGCCAGACAGGCATCCAGCTTGCTGCTGTCTCCGGTGACTTCGATCATGAAGGAGGTCGTGGTGGCATCGACCACACGGGAACGGAAAATATCGGCGATTCTCAGCACTTCGGCCCGGGTTTCCCGATCGGTGGCCACCTTGACGAGCATCAATTCCCGCTCGACGTGGGGCCCCTCGGTGAGATCCGCCACCTGGATCACCGGCACCAACTTGTTGAGCTGCTTCAAGATCTGCTCGATGATCCCATCCTCGCCCCGCGTGACC
>JADGBU010000105.1:7422-8950 GCA_015231295.1 Magnetococcales bacterium
TCCGGCTTCGTTTTCCACCAATGCTGAAATGACGTGGCGCATCGCGCTCTCCTGACAAACTGGATTGGTTTAACCTGTTTGGAACGGCCTGGGCATCGAGTCGCATTCACATGTCGGATGGCCGGGAGGGGTGCGACGGGCCGGGGCGCATGCTAAACACCCTGCCAGGGGCTTTGCCCCCAAGACCCCACCAGGGGGGGATCATCCCCCCTGGACCCGTGATGGATATCCCTGCCGTCAGATCAGAATCATCTCGTTGAGTCCGGCCCCGGCGGGCACCATGGGATAGACGTTGGCCTCGCGGTTGACGTGGAAATCCATGATTACCGTCCCCGGATGGGAGAGCCCCTTTTCGAGCGTGGCGTTCACGTCGTCCACCCGGTCGCAGCGCAACCCCAACGCTCCATAGGCCTCGGCCAGCTTGACGAAATCCGGCGTCACATCCATGTCGGACTCGGCATAACGCCGTTGATAAAAGAACTCCTGCCACTGACGCACCATGCCCAGATAGCCATTGTTCAGGATGATCACCTTGATCGGCAACCGATACTGGAGACAGGTGGCGAACTCCTGGATGTTCATCTGGATCGAGCCTTCACCGGTGATCACCACCACCGGGGCGTCGGGCATCGCCACCTGCGCCCCCATGGCCGCCGGCAGACCATAACCCATGGTGCCCAGCCCCCCGGAGGTGAGCCAACGCCGGGGATGCTGAAAACCGTAGAACTGAGCCGCCCACATCTGATGCTGCCCCACATCGGTGGCGATGATCGCCTCTCCCTTGGTGATGGTGTGCAGGCACTGCAACACATACTGCGGCTCGATCACCTCCGGCCCCTGGGTGTAACGCAGACAATCCCGCTGCCGCCAGGTATCGATCTCCGCCCACCACTCGGAGACATCCGGCTTGTTGGACTGGAACTCCGGAGCCAGGATCAGTTCGTTGAACTGGGCGAGCACCTGTTTCACGTCGCCGACGATGGGCAGATCCACCTTCACGTTTTTGGAGATCGAAGTGGGATCCACGTCGATATGCATGATGGTGGCATGCGGCGCGAAAGCGGAAAGTTTCCCCGTCACCCGATCGTCGAAGCGGGCCCCGATGGCCACCAGCAGATCGCAGTGGGAAACCGCCATGTTGGCTTCATAGGTGCCGTGCATGCCGAGCATGCCGATGAACCGTTTGTCCGCCGCCGGAAAGGAACCGAGTCCCATCAAGGTGTTGGTCACGGGAAAATCGAGGGCGTCGGCAAACTTGAACAACTCCCCGGAGGCGTCGGAGAGCACCGCGCCACCGCCGACATAGAGCACCGGTTTCCTGGCCTGCTGGAGCATGCGCGCTCCGCGTCGGATCTGTCCCACATGCCCCACCTGGGTGGGACGGTAGGAGCGGATTTTCGGATCGACGCCGGTGAAGACATATTCGGCCTCGGCCACGGTGACATCCTTGGGAATGTCCACCAGCACCGGTCCCGGACGACCGGTGCGGGCGATGTAGTGGGCCTCCCGCAGCACCCGCGCCAGATCG
>JADGBU010000105.1:8979-11969 GCA_015231295.1 Magnetococcales bacterium
ATCCCGCACCAGAAAGTTGTGCTTGGTGCAGGAGCGGGTGATGCCCACGGTATCGGCCTCCTGAAAGGCGTCATTGCCGATGAGAGCCACCGGAACCTGACCGGAGATGCACAGCAAGGGAATGGAGTCCATATGGGCGGTCGCCAGACCGGTGACGGCGTTGGTGGCCCCCGGACCCGAGGTGACGATCGCCACGCCGACCCGACCGGTGACGCGGGCATAACCATCGGCGGCATGCACCGCGCCCTGCTCGTGACGGGTCAGATAGTGGTGGATGCGATGTTTGTTTTTGTAGAGTTCGTCATAGATGTACAAAACCGTCCCGCCAGGGTAGCCGAACAGGGTATCGACCCCCAGGTCCAACAGGGTTTGAATGACGATTTGCGCTCCCGTCATTTTCACGTTCGTTCACTCCTCGAAAAGCGGAAAAAAATCTGCACCAGGCGATCCGTTCCGGTCCCGAAACGGATGCCTGACACCTGAACATCAGGCGAGACCACCCCCTTCGGGGGGCATTCTCCCACGCACCACCGCGCTCGGATGATCGCCCCCGCCCCCCACCCGGTCCGATCTGCGGGTCGGCGCGTTGTTGGCGACCATGGCTTTTCTCCGATTTTTGGTCTACATATGCTTGAATGGTACGATCACCCCTCCGCATCCTCTTGCGCGGGTTTGCGGGTGACATGTTACCATGGCCAGGTCTGGGGCGTAACGTTTAATTTCTTGCCGGAGTGACCCGATGTTCAACAGTTCCAGCAGTCAAGTGGATCGCCGTCTCAACAGCCTCGAAGCGCACCTTCAGCAGGAGAATCCGGTTCTGCTTCAGGTGGTCCAGAGCTTCCGGGAACTCGATCGCGTGGCCTATCGCATGGGCCTGATCAGCCGGGACGACTCCTTCGCCACCCGCGTCCCCTGGTGGCCGATGATCTCGATCCTGGGCACCTTCTCCTCGGGAAAATCCTCCTTCATCAACAGCTTCATCGGGCAGAAGCTGCAACGGACCGGCAATCAGGCCGTGGACGACAAATTCACCGTGATCTGCTACAGCAACGAAGGAACCATCCGGACCCTGCCCGGTCTGGCCCTCGACGCCGATCCACGCTTTCCCTTCTACCAGATCAGCCAGCAGATCGAACATGTGGTCAAGGGAGAAGGCAAACGGATCGACGCCTATCTGCAGCTCAAAACCTGCATGACCGAAAAACTCCGGGGAAAAATTCTCATCGACTCCCCCGGCTTCGACGCCGATGCCCAGCGCACCTCCACGTTGCGCATCACCGAACACATCATGAATCTTTCCGATCTGGTGCTGGTCTTCTTCGATGCCCGTCACCCGGAACCGGGTGCCATGAAGGATACCCTGGACCATCTGGTGAGAAACACCATCAACCGGTCGGATTCCAATAAATTTCTCTTCATTCTCAATCAGGTGGACTGCACCGTCCGGGAAGACAACCTGGAAGACGTCACCGCCGCCTGGCAACGTTCCATCTCCCAGTCGGGCTTGACCGCCGGTCGCTTCTATCAAATCTACAACCTCGACGCGGCCCTGCCCATCGACAATCCCACCCTCAAAGCGCGTTACGAATCCAAGCGTCAGCAGGATATGGACGAAATCGACGAACGCATCCGCCGCGTGGAGGTGGAACGGGTCTATCGCATCATCGGCGTGCTGGAACATACCGCGAAATTGATGATGCATCAGGTCGCCCCCCTCACCCGCGATCTGCTGCGCCGCTGGCGCAAATATACCCTGGTCCTCGACGCGGCCCTCGTGGCCCTGATCGCCACCGGCATCCTCACCCTGATTTCCGCCGGTCATCCGGTCGGCTCCTGGATCGACGTCAACACCTGGATCGCTCAGCCCACCTGGATCCAGGTAGCCGTCGCCACCCTGGCCGCCGCCGCCTTCTCGACGGTCGGATTTCTCCACTTCTCCCTGCGCAAGCTGACCGCGAACTTTCTCCACATGCGAATCGGCAAGGAGATTCCCGAAACCGATCTCCAGGAGTATGTCCGCAACGCCTTCCGGAAAAATACCCATCCCCTGCGTCCACTGCTCGGCTCGCAACCCGCCGGATGGGGCAGACTGGCCCACAACCGCATCGAAAAAGTGCTCAAGCAGTCCGATTCCTATGTACAGAATCTCAACGATCAGTTCACCAACCCCTCGGGACGCAAAGACGCCGCCAATCCCACCATCCAGCCGGATACGGAGTGACTCCCGAACCCGGCAGATCACGCCCCCTCTGGCCGCCGGTTGCGGCGGCCATGCTTCAGATTTCACCATGACGTGATGGTTGGCGATGCTCAAGCGAATTCCTTTGACCTGGAAAGCCCTGGTGGCCACGGTTCTGGTGGCCACCGCCACCTGGAGCCTTCTGGATGTCATTCAGACCGATCATCTGCGCGCCATTTTTCAATCGCGACTCTCCGCCGTCCTCGGCGAAAAGGCCTCGGCCAACCGGATCCTGTTCGACAACCACATCCGCGCCTATCATCAATCGGTGCGCCTGCTGGCCGCCCAGAAAAGTTTTCTCGACTACATCGCCGACTGGAACGAACCCAACCTGTCGGCGGCGCAACCGATTCATCACGATCGTCCGCCCCAATGGTTGCCCCGCGCCTCGGTGCTGCGCGGCTTCACCCCGCTGCCGATTCTGCTGCTGCTCGACCACGATGGCCGGGTGCGGGAGATCTATCAGGGACAGAGTGCCGCCCCGCCCCGTGAACTGCTGGAACCCACCCCGCTGCTGATGGAGTTGAGTCACAATCAGACCTTCCTGACCGCCATCGCCGGTGCCCCCTATCTGATCACCTCGGAGACGGTGCTCGACAAGGTGGGCGATCCCAAGGCCACCCTCATGCTGGCCGCCCCCCTGAACGATGAGTTTCTCTCCCGTTTTCAGGGGCCGGTGGTACGCTACACCGGTCTGGTCGCCCTGCTGGCAGAGGAAAATCAAACCATCATCCCCAGCAATCAGCCCGAT
>JADGBU010000106.1 GCA_015231295.1 Magnetococcales bacterium
GCTGCTGTACATCATCACCAACGCGATTCTGTTCTCGTTTCTGCTCACCTACGAGAACATCCCCCAGACCATGAGTGCCTGGATGCTCGACATGGGTTTCGGTCCCATTCTGTTTCTGTTGGCCGTGAATCTGGTGCTGCTGATCGCCGGGGATTTCATGGAGCCTTCGTCGGTCATTCTGATCATGGCCCCGTTGCTGTTTCCGGTGGCGATGCGTCTGGGGATTCATCCGATCCATTTCGGCATCATTCTCACCGTCAACATGGAGATCGGCATGGTGACGCCCCCGGTGGGGCTGAATCTGTATATCGCCAGCGGCATCAATCGCATGGGACTGACCGAAGTGACCATCGCCTGTCTGCCCTGGATGATGGCCATGGTGGTGTTTTTGCTGCTCGTGACCTATTGGCCCGGACTCTCCTTGTGGCTTCCGGGGGTGCTCGGCATGTTGTGAGGGTTGGTGCGAGCGATCTGGAGGCGTTGCCTCCAGACCTCCACCGGGGGCGATGATCGCCCCCGGCCCCCCGCAATGAGGGTGGATCAGAATTCCCGCAACAGTTCGTTGATGCCGGTTTTGGAACGGGTCCGTTCGTCCACGGTCTTGACGATCACCGCGCAGTAAAGATTGGGACCGGGTTCGCCATTGGGCAGGGGCTTGCCGGGCATGGTGCCGGAAACCACCACCGAATAGGGCGGAACATAGCCCAGATGAATTTCACCGGTGTTACGATCCACGATCCGGGTCGAGGCTCCGAGATAGACTCCCATGGAGATTACCGACCCGGTTCCCACGATCACCCCTTCGGCCACTTCGGCGCGGGCTCCGATAAAACAATTATCCTCGATGATTACCGGATTGGCTTGCAACGGCTCCAACACGCCGCCGATGCCCACGCCGCCGGAAAGGTGGACATTCTTGCCGATCTGGGCGCAGGAGCCGACGGTAGACCAGGTATCCACCATGGTGCCCGAATCCACATAGGCTCCGATATTGATGTAACAGGGCATGAGCACGGCGCGGGGGGCGATGAAGCTCCCTTTGCGGGCGATGGCCGAGGGAACCACGCGGATTTCGGCTTCCTGAAACTGTTTTCTCTTCCAGTTCGAGAACTTGAGCGGCACCTTGTCGAACCAGCGGACATCTCCGGCGCGGATCGACTCGTTGTCATGGATTTTGAAGAAGAGCAGGACCGCTTTTTTGACCCATTGATTGACCATCCAGCCATGGGTGCTGCCTTCCGGAGGGGGGAGCCCTTCCGGCACCGGTTCGGCGACCCGCAAGCGTCCCTGATCCAGTTCATCGATCACCGTCAGGATGGTATGGCGCAGCGTGGAGTCGCAATTGGGGCCGATATCGGCGCGTTGTTCCCAGGCCTCTTCGATGATGCTTTTCAGATCAGACACCACAGATCTCCTTTCACAAAGAATAAAACCGCACACAGGGAATCATCCCAACCATGACGGGTCCAGGGGATGATCCCCCTGGTGGGGTCGGGGGCAAAGCCCCCGCAACTCAACCTTTCAACTCTTTGGCGCAGGCCACGATTCGGTGCATGGCTTCGCGATTCTCCTCGACCGAGGCGACCATGGCGATGCGGATGCAGCCCACGCCGGGATTGCCCATGGCACCCGGATGGGTGGCATGTCCCGAGGAGCGGCTCAGATAGGCACCGGGAAGCGTGGTGACATTGTAGCGTTCATAGAGGCGATGGGCAAAGCGTTCTCCGCCCTCCGGCACCTTGAGCCACAGATAGAATCCGGCATCGGGTGCCGAGACCGGCAGGGTCGGGGAGAGAATTTCCAGGGCGTCGGCGAGTTTTTGCCGGTAGATGACGCGATTCTCCTCCACATGGGCTTCATCCTTCCAGGCGGCGATGGCGGCGCGTTGGATGAACGGCGGGGTGGAGCATCCGGTATAAGTGCGGAGTTGCTGATATTTTTTGAGGATGACCGGATCGCCGGCCACGAAGCCGCTGCGCGCGCCGGGGAGATTGGAGCGTTTGGAAAGCGAATGAAACGCCAGGCAGCGTTGAAATCCTTTGCGTCCGGCGCGCCAGGCGGCCTGGAGAATGCCGGCGGGCGGATTTTTGTACCAGATTTCCGAGTAGCACTCGTCGGAGACGATGACGAAATCGTGACGGTCGGCGAGTTGAATCAGGGTTTGCAGCCGTTCCAGGGAGAAGGCGGCTCCGGTGGGATTGGAGGGGGTACAGAGATAGAGCAGTTGCACCCGGTCGAGCAGGGCTGGCGAGAGCGCGCCGAAATCCGGGAGGAAGCCTTCCGATTCGCTGGCGTTCATGTAGATGGGTTCGGCCTGACTCATGATGGTGGCCCCTTCGTAGATCTGATAGAAGGGGTTGGGCATGAGGATGGCCGGGTTGGTACGATTTTTCGGGGCGGGATCGATGACGGCCTGGGCGATGGAAAAGAGTGCCTCCCGGGTGCCGTTGACCGGCAACAGATGGCGTTCCGGATCGAGCGCGCCGGGATCGAGCTGAAAGCGGTTTTCGGCCCACTGGCAGGCGGCCTGACGCAACTCCAGCATGCCGCTGGTGGAGGGGTAGCGGGAGACTTCGTGCAGCGAGTCGCGCATCGCCTCCAGCAGGAAGGGGGCCGGGGGATGTTTGGGTTCGCCGATGGACAGATTGATGGGCGTGTGGGCCGATGACGGCACGGTATGGGCCAGCAGGGTGGTCAACTTTTCGAATGGATAGGGTTCCAGGAGATTCAGGCGTGGATTCATGGGCGTGGTCGTTCCAGAGTGAGGGTTTTTCTCGGATTGCGGTCGTGGACATGCCCACGGATCCATTGGACCATATCGGCCCACATGGTGTTGACTTCCGAAGGATTGGGCAGCACGCCGGAGAAGGGAAGTTCGATGGTGATGATGGGTAATTTGCGTTGAATGCCGGCGAACCGTCCCAGGGAGCCGGGATAGGTGCCGAGCAGGGTCAGATAGAGTGCGCCGAGCCTCTCCGGTGGGGTGGTGGGAGGGCCGTCGAAGTCGAGCAGTCCGAAGGGGGCGTGGACGGAGATGATCACGTTGGGTCGGAACCGTTCGATCTCTTCGGCGACCCAGCGGGATTCGGGTTCGCTCAGGGGGGCGGGTCCGGGATAGCGTCGCGGATCGCTGTTGGTGCGGTTGACCCAGTATTCCCGGCTTTCCCGTTGCCAGTCGGTGGTGGGAAAGTTGCGGTTGAGATCCACGCCATGGGCGTTGGTGCGTTGTGCGGGCTCCCGGAGCAGGCCGTCGGGATTGACCAAAGGCGCGATGCGCCAATGAAACAGTCCCGAGTGGTGGGCGTCGAGGATTTCCATCCATTTGAAGACGATGCTGATGGAGGAGTATTCATCCCCGTGGATGCCGCCGAGCAGCAGCACGCGGGCCTGGGGCGGACGATGGGGCTGGGGGAGATACTCCTTGAGCAGAATCGGCTGTCCGTTGACCGACAGGGCCCCGGTGGGTTGCAGGTTGAATTTCTGGCAGACGAGCGGATCGACGCTGCGGAGTTTTCCACCGATGCGGCTGCACATTTCGGCGACGCTGATGGTGGAGATCGGTTTTTCTGTTTTTTTGATCGGGTTGGGTGTGTTATTTTCCTTGACGGCATCCTGGACGATTTCATCCATGATGTCGTGGGTGGAGAGGTTGGAGGGATCTTCGGACCAGACGAGGGCCGGAGCGAACGCGAGCACTCCGCCGATCAGGGCGACGAGGGGCAACCATCGCCGCACGCGCACGGTCGCCTCGCCGACAGGACGAAGGGGGGGGCGGTCGCGGAGTGAACGGGCAGAGGGCATGATCGGTGGCATGTTGGAGGAATCGGGCCTTTGTTTTCCATTCGGATAGGTCCGTTTTGTACTCCACCCGAGCAGGCGCGTCAAAGCGAAATGCGCGGATCGGGTCGGGATGTGGGGATTTTTTTATCGTATTTTGATTATTGGGCGAAAAATGGCAAAATTATTGCTTGTCAGGTGACTGGGTATCCGCCGCCTTGCGTGGCAACGGAATCGCCTATGGCGTTCGTCCCCAAAAGGATGATAGGATGTATCACGGATCGGCGTGAACACGGCTCCATACGGAAGATGGACGAGCGTCTGGGCAAGACGATCTCATTGACAATGCATCGGACTTGACACCATGGATAGACGGGGTTTTCTCAAAATATTGACTGCGGGTGCCGCAGCCGCGATTCCGTCGCTTCCCTTCGGCACGGAAGCCTGGGCCGCGTCCGCGACCCGTGCGCCCGAATCCGCGCCCAAAACGCGGGTCTCTCCGGATTCCAGGGATGACGATCTGGACTCCTATCTGCACAAGGTGCGCTATTTCAACGAAGACCACCCGGATGACGTCTTCCTGAAGGAAGAACAGTTCAATCTGTTGCAGACCTCGGTCAAACGGTTCAATCGCATCCAGAAAATGGTCGGTTTTGGCAATTTCTACATTCTGGATTTCGATCAGGCGGTCTCCATCGCCCGCAGTCAGACCGAAGTGGGGCCGTTTTCGGTCGAGGAGATCAATTTTCTCGAACAGCTTTTCTATGCCAGTGCGGCGGATTACGGCTTCTACGGCGAAAAACCGTTGCGCAATCTCACCGATCGCATCCCCATGCAAGAGGTGATCAAACTGCCGGGCACCGGGAACTATCTGTTCCGGGGACAGCCGGAGGCGATCTATCACCATCTGCGCAAGGAGCTCGGCGATCAGGTGGTGCTCACCTCCGGGGTGCGCAGCGTGATCAAACAGTTCCTGCTGTTTCTCACCAAAGTCTCGGAAAGCCAGGGCAATCTTTCGCGGGCTTCGCGCTCGCTGGCCCCGCCGGGCTACTCCTTTCACGGCGTGAGCGATTTCGATGTGGGACAGGCCGGGCTGGGGGCGTTCAACTTCACCGAACGGTTCGTCACCACGCCGGTGTTCCGACGCCTCCGGGAGCTCGGCTATCTGCGCCTGCGCTATCCCCGCGACAACCTGTTGGGCGTCCGCTTTGAACCCTGGCATATCAAGGTGAATGTCCACGCCGACGCCATCGGACGCATCTAGTCCCCCCGCGATCCAGGCGCGTATCGCCTGGATCGGTCTGGGAGGCAACCGTCCCGACTCCCCGAAGCTCTTGCGGTGCGCCCTGGAACGACTCCGTTCCCATCCCGGCGTCACCGGTCTGATCGTCTCGCCCTTCTATCTCACCGAGCCGGTGGGACCGGTGCGCGCACAGCCCTGGTTTCTCAACGCGGTCGCGGCGGTGACGACCACCCTCGGACCCGGCGCGCTGCTGCGTCTGCTGACGCGCATCGAAACCCGCTCGGGACGGAACCGACAGAGGGAAGTGCGCTGGGGACCACGTCCCCTGGATCTGGATCTGCTGTTTCACGGCGCGCGGCGGATGCGTTCCAAAAGGTTGACGATTCCCCATCCCCGACTCCACGCCAGACGCTTCGTGCTGCAACCGATGGCCGATCTGGCCCCGGAGTGGATTCATCCCGAAAGCGGTAAAACCATTGACACGTTGCTCCGGGAAGTCGATGATACGGCCCGAATCGTCCGGTGGCATGGACGGGCGCGGACTCCCTAGACCCTGGAACCCGATCCAGATGAGCCGCGACCCGAACCCGATACCCCCGGAACCCAAATCGACGGAGACGCCATGCGCGCTCCGTTGCAACCACTCAAACCAAACGGGACGCCTGGATCACCCTGCACGGGGACCGGGACGGACTTTCATGACGCCAATCACGCTCTTTTCGACACGATTTTCTGTGGTCGCTCCCTTGACGCACCCGATCTCTCCGGAAACGTCGTCGCCGCTCCCCGCCGGGAGCCCGGCATGACCCCCCGCGTCACGGTCCCGGAACTGGGACGACTGAAACGCGCGGGTCAGCGCATCGTCTGTGTGACCGCTTACGATTACACCTTCGCCAAACTCTTCGGAGAGGCGGGGGTGGACATTCTGTTGGTGGGAGACTCGTTGGGCATGGTGATTCTGGGCCATGAAACCACCCTGCCGGTGACGCTGGAGCAGATGATCCATCACGCCACGGCGGTGGTGCGCGGCGCGGGACGCGCTCTGGTGGTCTGCGACATGCCCTTCGGAGAGTGTCACGGCCCGGCCCATCGGGTGATGGACGCGGCGGTGCGCATCCTCAAGGAGAGCGGCTGTCAGGCGGTGAAGCTGGAAGGCGGCGTGCGCATGGTCGAAACCATCCGCTATCTGACCGGCCATCACATTCCGGTCATGGCTCATGTGGGCCTGACTCCCCAGTCGGTCCACGCCTTCGGCGGCTTCAAGGTGCAGGGGCGGGGCGAGGCCGCCGCCCAGGTGCTGGAAGATGCCCTGGCCGTGGAACAGGCCGGAGCCTGCGCGGTGATCCTCGAAGGCATCCCCACCCCGCTGGCCACCCAGGTGACGCAACGATTGACCATTCCCACCATCGGCATCGGTGCCGGTCCCGGCTGCGATGGTCAGGTGCTGGTGGGGTACGATCTGTTGGGACTTTTCGACGGGGTGCGTCCCCGGTTCGTCAAGCACTATCTGGAAGGGGGGCAGACCGTGATGGAGGCGGTGGCCCGGTTTGCCCAGGAGGTCCGCGATGGGGTGTTCCCGGCCCCGGAGCATGGATTCGATCCGTAAGAAGGAGCGCGAGAGAGGAAAATATGGAGCTGCTGACCGACTCGACCGCCTTGCAGCGTTGGATCGATGCCCGACGCGCTGCCGGGGGCGGCATTGGTTTCGTGCCCACCATGGGCGCGCTGCACGCGGGTCACATGGCCCTGATCCACGCGGCCCGGGCCCAGACCGCGCATGTGGTGGCCTCGATTTTCGTCAATCCCACCCAGTTCGGACCCAACGAGGATTTTGGACGCTATCCGCGCACCCTGGACGCGGATCGCGTCCTGCTGACCGAAGCCGGATGCGCGGCCCTCTATCTGCCCACGGTGGAGCAGATCTATCCAGAAGGCTTTCAGACCTCGGTGCGTGTCGGCGCGTTGGCGGAGGAGTTGTGTGGTCGCTCCCGGCCCGGCCATTTCGACGGGGTGGCGGTGGTGGTGACGATTCTCCTCAACCGGGTGCGGCCCGATGTGGCCTTCTTCGGCTTGAAGGATTATCAGCAGTATCTGGTGATCCGGCGGCTGGTGACGGATCTGGTGCTGCCGGTGCGGGTGGTGGGGGTGCCGACGGTGCGCGAGCCGGATGGTCTGGCGATGTCGAGTCGCAATCGCTATCTCGACGCGGAGTCGCGGCGGCGGGCTGCGGCGTTGTATCGGGGATTGTCGTTGGCGCGCGAGGCGTGGATCGCGGGCGAACGGGATGGAACGGTGTTGGAAAACCGTGTGCGGCAGGTGTTGCAACAGGCGGGAATCGATACGGTGGAATATGTGTCGTTGCGTGAGGCACGATCCTTGCGCAGCTATACGCCCCAGGCGGATCGGGAGGAGGATCCTGTGATGTTGTTGGCTGTCCGTGTGGGTGGCGCGCGTCTGATCGACAACATGGTGTTGTCGTCGGAGGAGGGCGCGGGCTTGTCAATCTAAGCCGGAAAGGGATTTTTTGGGATGGAGATTTCTCTGCTGAAGTGCAAGTTGCATCGGGCGACGGTCACGGAGACCCATGTGGATTACGAGGGTTCCTGTGCCATCGACGAAACCTTGATGGAGAGTGCCGGATTGCGGGAGTTCGAGCAGATTCATTTGTGGAACGTGAACAACGGAGAACGCTTGACCACCTATGCCATTCGGGCGGCCCGTGGCAGTGGCACCATTTCGGTGAATGGTTCGGCGGCCCACAAGGCGCGCAACGGGGATATCCTGATCATCGCCGCATTCGTCTCCATGACCCCGGAAGAGGCCGAAAGCTTTGCGCCCACTCTGGTTTATGTGGATGCGGATAATCGGGTGGCGCGGGTCAGTCGGTCGTTGCCCGCGCAGGGGTAGCGGGGTCCAGGGGCCATTGGCCCCTGGTGGGGTCCAGGGGCGAAGCCCTTGGGATTTTCCGGGAGTCAAAATTTTCTCGAAAGTCAAAGTCCTGGGGGATGAATCCCCCAGACCCCCTCTTTTTTTTCAATGCGGGCGTTTCAGCGACGTTTTCTTTCGGGGATCTCTTCGGGTTTGCGTTCCATTTTCATCGCCTGTTTCCACTCCTGCCGGGCGATCTCCCGCTCCGACGATCCGGCGGGCAACAAACGCATCGCCTCCTGAAAGTGCCAAATGGCATTCTCCCGCGCTTCGAGCAACACATGATGCCGCCCCAAAGCCAGATGTCCCTCTCCCGGATGCCCGGCCTCCCCTTCGGTGAGGCCCAACAGATAAAAATAACGCGGCTCGTCCGGATGCTGCGAGGATAATTGACGCAACAGCCGGATCGCCTCCGCCGTTTTTTTCAACTCTTTCAGGGCGAAGGCGAGCCGGTATTGCAGATCCTCATGCTCGGGAAGCCGGGCGATGGCGGCCTTCAGATCCTGTTCGGCCTCGGCGTAACGTCCCATCTCGATGCGCGTCACCCCCCGGTGACGCAGCAGATGGGGATCGTCGGGATATTTTTTCAGCAAGACGTTGAGTTGACTTTCCGCCTCGGGCAGTCGTCCGGCGGCTCGCAACGCCTCGGCCAACCCCTGTTCCAACGCCAGATTGCCCGGCTCCAGCTTGAGACGATCGCGAAAGCGCAACACACTCTCTTCCGGGGAGTCGTGGGTTTCGGCCTCCAGAATGGCGCGGGCGCGGGCCAGCAATCGATTCTCCTCCGGATTGGGACGGGGCGTCTCGGAGAGCGGCTCCTCCGACGCCATGCGTCGGGCGTCGAGCAGCCGTTCGGTGGTGATCGGATGGGTGAGCAGATAGGGTTGCGGCAGGGTGGCGATGCGCTGCTGCTGCACCAGTCGATTCATGAAACTCGCCAGCCCCTCGGGATTGAAACCGGCCTTGGCCAACAGCGTCACCGCCAGCCGGTCGGATTGCGACTCCTTGCGGCGGATCGCCTCCAGCAGATTCGTTTGGGCCGAGGCCGCCCCTCCGGTGATCATCGCCTGCGTGAGCTGGCCATCCCGCGAGGCGAAGCCCGCCAGAATTCCGGCTGCGGTGGTGATCAGGGTTTGCAGCGACAGCTTTTTGGACAGAGACTCCAACTGTAAATGATGACCCGCCTTGAGATGGCCGATTTCGTGGGCCATGACCCCGGCCAGTTCATCCCGGTCGCGCACCGCCAGCATCAGCCCGCTGTTCAACACGATGTGACGGCTCGGCAGGGCGAACGCATTCAGAGCCGGATTGAGAATGACGTGAAAATGTACCTCCTTGGGAGGCAACTCCGCCGCCTGGGCCAACGGTTCTCCGATGCGGCGCAGCAGTTCGGTGGTTTCCGGACCCGTCGCGAGTACGACCAGTGCCTGGTTTTGTTCCTTGGCCGCTCCGGATCCCGGCAGGACGGAGAGCAGGGCGATCAGTACCCAGGTGGTCCAGCGGGTCGAAAGCGGGCGTGAGTGGGGGATGGTGATGGGCATGGTATTTGCAACGCTCTGATCTGAAGGGGTTGACAGCCTGCCATCGTCGAGTGTGGATCATGCGAGGACGAATGGCGAGTCTCCATCTGTATCGGGGGAATTTTTTTGTGACGCGGAAGCGGATCGATCCGCAAGCTGGGAAGGAATCGGCACGATGGTGAATCGGTTTTCCCGTCTGGAGGAGTTGCGTCGTCTCAAGGAGGAGGCGGCGGGACAGGCGTTCGCCAGAACTCTGGTGCGTATCGAAGAGTTGCGCCTCAAAATGGCCCGACTGGATCAGGAAACCGCCGAAGAAAAACGGGCCGCCATCGAAGCGTTGGCCGCTCCGGGCGCGCAACGTCCGGATCCGACCTTGCTGGATGCCTATCTGGCCGGTCAGATGTGGCGGCGCAACCGGCTCGAAATGGCGTTGCGACGGGCGCGTCAGGAATCGGAACAGGCGCGGGAAACGTGGCGCGGAACTCGCATGCAGTTGCAACAGGCCGAACTCCTCGCCGAAAAGGAGCAGGCGCGTCAAAAGCAGGAAGAGCATCGTCAGGAGGTCAAGGAGATGGATATGGTGGCAATCCACCGGATCGGACACGATCCGATCGGTCGGTTTCAGGCAAGGAGAGGTGTGGCGTGAACATTTCCAGGCGTACCCGCATGGTGGTGAGTGTGTCGGCGGTTCTCGTGGTGCTTCTCGCCGGTGCGGTTCCGGCTTGGGTGGCGGAACAGGAAGAGAAAAGCAAAAGTGCCAAAATGACCGATTTCGGCCTGGCCAAGGATCCCATCGCTCTGCTCGAAGCGTTGGAAAAAAGACGGCTCGCTCTGGAAGATCGGGAAAAGTTGATGGAAATCCGCGAGGCGGACCTGAAACGCCTGGAAGAGAAGATGGGTAAACGAATCTCCGCGCTGGAGTTGCTGCGGGAGAACATCCGGGCCGATCTCTCCCGCGAAAAGGAGCTGGATGATGCCAACATCAAACGTTTGGCCAAGATCTACTCCGGCATGAAACCGAAAGCGGCTGCCGCCAGTCTCATGGCCATGGATCGGGATACGGCGGTGAAGGCGTTGCGGGCGATTCCCGAAAAGGTGGCCGCCAAGATTCTGAGCCGGATGGATGTGCCGGATGCGGTGCAGCTCTCCGAGGCGATCGGGGTGCCGATCTCCGCCAAACGGGGCGAAGAGCAGGAGGATTCCGCCGAACCGGCCACGCCGCCCGCACCCGAAGCCAACATGGCACCACTCCCGGAGGGGGGCGGCCTTGCGCCGCTGCCGGTGCAAGGAACCAATCGCATGCCGCCGCCGAAGGGGGCACCGATCGCGCAGGCCTTCTAAGGAAACGGGGTCCAGGGGTCATTGACCCCTGGTGGGATCCAAGGGCGAAGCCCTTGGGACGTTCCGCCTGGCACGCCATTCACGCTTCCGCGTTTCATCACCCGTCCCGAAACCATCCCTCCGCAAGCGACACCCGACACCCCGCAGAAGGCTCTCCTGATTTCTTGCGAAAAGGATTCAAGCCGGACGCGGGGGGCACCGATACATGGTCTCAGGTGGTGCTGCATGACCTTCCAGAGCTGGCGAAGGTCGCGGAAACGGGGTGAAAAAAGAGTTAAACTTCCCCCAGACATCGCCGATAAATCAAACAAGTACACCGGATCATGGATGGATCGGGTGGCGATGAGAAGATCATCGCAAGAGGGTCGGGTTGGCCCTTGAAATGAACAACCCATCTCCAGTCAGGGACGATGACGATACGGAAACCATGAATGGGTCCGAATCAGGAGGCGACTACCATGTTATACCTGCTGCATTCCCCCCCCGTGGTTCCTGGACCGTCCATCGGTCCCAATCCAAACGATGGTTTGAGCGACTGGACCATTCCGCATCCTGATTCCTGCGGTTGCTTGCTGGCGGTGATCCGTCAAAGCGATCGACTGGAGCGGAGCCGGATGATTGCTTGCTGGCGGTGATCCGCCGGAGCGAGCGACGACAGAATGGATCCAAACGGTGATTCCCCGGCTTTGTGGCCGCCGGAATGCCGATCGGTGAGAGGTATCGTGATTTCATATGCCATCGACGGTGGCGCGACCACTTCGCAGGATGCGGGGTGAGGCGACTCCAGGCATGCAGGCTCGGACCGGCCTGTTCAACCAATGATCGGTTCAGTTGTGACCAGGGATGGATGATCGTTCAAGGGATCTCTACGGTGAGATCCGTTCAGGGAGGATTACAACATGTCTTTTTCCATCGCCACCAATGTCGTTTCTTTGACCGCCCAACGCAATCTGATGCGCTCCACCAGTGCCTTGGGAACCACCTTTCAGCGTCTCTCTTCGGGACTGCGGATCAACAGTGCCAAGGATGATGCGGCGGGTCTGGCCATTTCGACCCGGATGACTTCTCAGATTCGGGGATTGAATCAGGCGGTACGCAATGCCAACGACGGCATTTCGATGATGCAGGTGGCCG
>JADGBU010000107.1 GCA_015231295.1 Magnetococcales bacterium
AGGGCTTCGCCCTTGGATCCCACCAGGGGCCAATGGCCCCTGGACCCCACCAGTCATCCCGCGCGGGATGCGGTTTGAATTGGATCGGAATCATCATTGATGCCCATTTTCCGTCTGCCTCACGAACCCGTGTTTCCCGATCCGGCCCTGGCCGAGCAGGAAGGCCTGTTGGCCGTCGGCGGGGATCTCTCCCCCAGACGGCTGCTGGCGGCCTATGCCGAGGGAATTTTTCCCTGGTACTCCAAGGGGGAGCCGATTTTGTGGTGGAGTCCGGATCCGCGACTGGTGCTGGATCCGGCGGCCTTGCATCTCTCCCGCAGCCTGCGCAAAACCCTGCGACGGGGCACCTATACCATCACCTTCGATTGCGCCTTTCACCATGTGATCCGCGCTTGCGCCCGAGCCCGCGAAGAAACCGGCACCTGGATCACCCGCGACATGGAACGGGCTTTCATTCAACTCCATCGCCTGGGACTGGCCCACTCCGCCGAAGCCTGGATCCTCGATGAAACCGTCGGTGCGCCTCAGTTGGTGGGGGGGGTCTACGGTCTGGTGTTGGGAGCGGTCTTTTTTGGCGAATCGATGTTTTCCATCCGGCCCGACGCCTCCAAGGTGGCGTTTGTCACTTTAGTGGATCATCTCGTCGCCCTGGGTTGCGAAATGATCGATTGTCAGGTGGCCTCGGAGCATATGATGCGCTTCGGCGCGCGGGAAATGCCGCGCGATCAGTTTCTTGTCAGTCTGCGTCACGCTTTGCTCAAACCCATGCGCTCCGGCAGTTGGCGTTGAGGGATGCCGTTTTCCTCGAACATTCCATGATGATGTTTGGCGTGTAATTTGCTTGAATCCGAACAGAACTCCCTTGGCCAGAGGTCGAGGGGGTCAATGTTTCGGCTTCTTCAGAGGAAAAAGGCATCCCATGGACCGTCACGAACCCATGCATTCCAAAGACTTAACGGCACCTCGACGCCTGACCACGGCGCAGAGGGCTCGACGAGCGGGATTGATCGTGCTCGGCTGCCTGCTGCTTGCGGCCTGCGAACATCAAACGCGCATCAAGCAATCCAGGGATCACTTTCTTCAGCCGACCAATCCCGAGGTGGAAATCTCCTCGGGTCCGGCCCCCAAGAAGGATGGCGCGCCCTTGGCATCCCTGGCCGATGGGGTGGGACCGGAGGAGGTCTACACCATCACCGTCACGGAAATGCCGGTCCGGGATCTGCTCTTTGCCCTGGCGCGGGACGCCAACAAGAATATTGACGTTTATCCCGGCATCCAGGGGCGTGTCACCCTGAGCGCGATCGATCAGCCGTTGAGCAAGATTCTCGATCGCGTCTCCAAACAGGTGGCCATCCGCTACGAGATTCAGGACAAGACCATCGTCGTCACCCCGGATCTGCCCTACCTGAAAATCTATCAGGTGGACTATCTCGGTGTGGAACGGGAACTGGTCAGCACCAACAAGATCTCCACCCATCTGTCCACCTCCAAGGGGGGCGGGATTTCCAACCCCTTGAGCGGAGCCGACAACAATCAATCCAACAGCACGCTCACCACGGCCTCTTCCAGCAAGTTCTGGAAGACCATCACCCAGAATATTCAAGCCATTCTCGGTGCCGATGGGGGGGTGGAGATTCAATCCTCCGCCGAGACGCCAGACATGGGTATGGGGATCGGCGCGGCCAGCGGTCTGGGGGGGGGCATCGCCGCCGCCGGACTGCCCCAGGGAGGCGGCATGGGGTTGATGTCCGCTTTGCCGGGGGCCGCTCCGGGTGGAATCGGCGCGGCTCCGGGGGGACGGCCCGCCGATGGCAAATCCTCTTCCCGTCCGGGTCTGGTGTCGATCAACACCGAAGCCGGAGTGATGAGCGTCGTGGCCACCGCCCAGCAGCATGAGCGCATCCAGGAGTATCTGGACAGCGTGCTGGAAAATGTGCATCGTCAGGTGCTCATCGAATCCACGGTGGTGGAGGTGGAGCTTTCCGATCGCTTCCAGGAGGGGGTCGATTGGAATCTGATCTTCAACCGCTCCTCCGGCGTGATCTTGAAAAGCGCCTTCTCCCAGAGCGAAGAGGTGGTGAAATCCGCCACCGGTTCGGCCAAGGATGTGCTCAACTATTTCACCCTCGGTCACACCGGCGGCCCGAACGGCAATCCCGCCACCGATCAGGGACCGGTCAATGCCACCATCAAGCTGCTGGAGACCTTCGGCAACGCCAAGATTCTCTCCAGTCCCAAGATCATGGCGCTCAACAATCAGCCCGCCGTGCTCAAGGTGGTGAAAAACAGCGTGTTCTTTACCCTCAAATCGAGCACCGGCAACACCAGCAGCACCAATGGCACCAACAACTCCACCGGCACCGTGGCCTCCCAGCCGGTCTTCGACACCGAGATCCATACGGTTCCCGTGGGTCTGGTGATGACCGTCACGCCGCAGATTTCCAAGGAGGGGATTGTCAGTCTCAACGTGCGGCCCACCATCTCCCGCATCAGCCGTTGGGTGGCGGATCCCAACCCGGCTCTGGTCGCGGGCAACCTCCAGACCAATCTCAGCAAGGATATCACCAACAATATCCCCGAGATCGAAGTCAAGGAGATGGAAACCATGATGCGGGTCCACAGCGGTCAGGTGGCGGTCATGGGCGGTCTGATGCAGGATGCCATCAGCGGGGCCACGGCGGGTTTGCCGGTGCTCTCGCGACTGTCGGGCGGATTGGGCAGCCTCTTCGGTCATCAGGATGAAGGGGTGAGCAAAAGCGAACTGGTCATCTTCCTGCGTCCGGTGGTCATGACCCACGGCAGACCTCGGGAAGTGGTGAAGGAACGTCTGCGCGAAATGCCCGCCAGCCGGGAAGGGGTGCAATCCCAGATGGCTCCGGCCCCGGCTCCAGCTGCCGCCGCCGCCCCGGCCCCGGCGTCCGCCCCGGCCAAGAGCGTGGTGGCCGTCAGCCCGGAAAAAGAGGATGGCGCGGAGAAAAAAGCACCCGTCTCCCATCAGATCAAGATCGCCGACAGCCCGAAAACCACGCCGCCCGTGGCGACCCCGAGTCAGAATACCGCTCCGGCTCTGGCCCCGGCCCCGGCTTCCGCTCCGGCCCCGGCAGCAGCCGCTCCGGCTCCGGCTCCGGCGGCAGGGGTGTCCGCTCCGGCTCCGGCAACCGCCGCTCCGACCGCCGCCAGAGGCAATGCGGCCAATGCCATGGCGGTCGGCTCCTATCTGGACTTCACCGCGCCGCAGGGTCAGGAAGGGCAAGGCGTTCCGGGAAATGCCATGTTCCCCTCCGCACCCCCTCCGGCTGCCGCGTTCCCGGCCAGTCCGGATCAGGCTCCCGCGTTTCCGGCCCGTCAAACGCCTGACCCGGCGGTGCTGCCGGGACGCGAGGCCACCCTGGGCGCGCCTCCCGAGTCAACCTTGTGACGGTTTTTTGTGTGGGAAGGTGACAGAACGTTTCATTGCCGTCCCTTGGGGACGGCATTTTTTTTGGTTTGTATCGGGAGAAATAAATACGATACATTCATTAACGATGTCCCTTTCAAGATGTCAACGATTGACGGGTGTCCAAGCGGGAAGGGGAGACGCTTCCCGGAGATTCGATCCTTGCCGGAAAGGTTAATTTTAAGATATTGATTTTTGTGGTCAGTTCTCGTGTTTGAAACTTTCAAGGGCTTCGCACCTGGAGTCCACCAGAGGCCAATGGCCCCTGGAATCCGATCGTTTCTTGAGTCGAAGGCCGGAGATCGGAATCTTTGGTTTTTTCGATTTGGGCATGGTTACGATATTTTACCCGATATCAATGGGATTTTTTTCAGAATCCGGTATACTGTAAAAACGGTGTGCCCTGAATTCAGGGTGACGATTCCGTCCATTTTCTTGCTAGGGATTCTCACGATCCATGGGCAATCTTCTTCGGAACAAATGGTTGGTGGCGATCCTGGCCCTGGTGGCCCTGGTGGCCGTCGGGGCGTATCTGTTGCTGATGCCGGATTCCGCCGAGAAAAAAAAGCCGATCGTCGTGGAACGCGCCAAGATGGCTCAAGCGGAGAAGAAAAGCACCGATGAGTCGTCCGCGCCCAAGGCCAACCTCGCCCCCGGCGAAACCGCCCCCAAACGGGAGGTGGTGGGCACCGTGGCCCAGTTCAAGGGGCTGGCCTTCGCCAACTTCGAGAGTGTCAAACGCAGCCTGGCGGAAGGATCCCCCTTGTATCAGGGGGATCTGATCGTCACTGGACGGGAGGCTCGTCTTATCCTGAAAATGCGGGATGATGCCGTCATCGCCCTCGGACCGGATAGCGAATTTCAGATTCAGGAGTATCAGTTCGCCCCCAAGGAGTCTTCCGGCAACGGGGTGGTCCATATGAGCAAGGGCATGGTCCGGTTCACCTCCGGCAAACTGGCCCAGTTGAAGAATCAACCGTTTAAGGTGACGACTCCGGTGGCCACCCTTGGGGTGCGCGGCACCGAAGGGTTTGCGCGTCTGGGAGATGGCAAGGGCAAAGAACGGGAAATCGAAGTCATCACCCTCAAAAAAGAGGTGCTGGTCTGGATGGAAGATGCGGCGCGTCCGGCCCCGGCCTCCGCGCCCAACGCCTCGGCGGGCTGGATTCACTATTCCTGGGCGTGGTCGCTGGTCTCCGCAGCCCATGCCGCCGATACCTCCAAGGAGCCGTTCAACGTTCAGCAAAAGGAGCGGCTTTCCGGCAGTCCCAACAAGGCTCCGGAGATCCGCAAGGCGACCCGGGAAGAGTTGATGGGGGCGCATGCCTCCACCGCCGTGCGTAAACTGTCCAAGAATGCCCTGAAAAAATTGCAAGAAAGCGCGGCCAAGTCTCTGGTGGAGAAGGGGACGGCGGCGGATCTTGCCTCAGCCATGAAACTTCTGGAAAAAAATCCCGCCGCACTGAAAGAATTGGTGGATCAGGCCGAGGAGAAGTTGCAAAAATCTCTGGAAAAGGAGATCGAAAAGCAACTCGATCAGGAGGAGAAACGCGAAAAGCAGGATGCCAAGCTCAAAGAGGAGTTGGGGGAGGAGGCCTTTGCCAAATTCAAGGCGGCGGAAGAGTTGCGCGCCAGCAAGAGCGACGCTTTGGAGCAGGAAAAAGAACAGAAACTTCAAGAACTCCTCGGAGACGAGGCCCTGGTGGAAGCGGCCCGGGAGATCGAAAGCGACCAGGAGGCCAAAAAGGCCGAACTGATCGCGAAAATGGCCGAGGAGATCGCCAAGGCGGAAGCGGCCAACGATGCCAAGAAGGTGGCCGCCCTCAAGGCCGAACAGGAGAAGAAACTCGCCGCCCTGGAAAAAGAGACCGCCCAGGCCCTGAAAAAACAGCTCGGCGCGGAAAAAGCCGAGCAGGTGAGTCAGATCAATGGCGATATCGCCACCCGGCAGGCCGAAACCGAAGCCGCTTACCGGCAGCAGGTCGAGGCGGCGGTGCCGAGCGAAAAACAGGGGTTGGTCAACGGCTTGAACGCGGAGCGGCAATCGCTGGTGACGACGCTCAATCCTCTCGCGTTGAGCCGGGTTTCGGAGCTGCTTCAGGATACGATTCTAAAGGAGAATCAGAGCGCGCTGAATGATTTCGTGGCGACCATCGCTCAGGAGATCGCTGCCGGCAGCACGCTGGAGCAGGCCCTTCAGAAACGCCATGAGGCGGCCGTGGAACAAATGCGTCAGGAGGCGCAACGCCTGGGTGTGGATTACGATCAGGCCGAACAGGCCGCCGAAGCCCTTCGGCAGGCCGACGAGGCGGCGCGGAGCCGTCCGGAATCCGCCACCCCGTCCGGTGAATCGACCGCTCCCTCCGAAGAGGGCAAGAGCGCGGGCACGCCCAAAACCGACGAGAAATCGACCGGAGAAGGGGAGTCCGCCGCCGATGCCAAAAAGAGCGAAGGCGAGGCCGGGAAAACCACCGCTTCCGGCACTCCGGCCCCGGGCGTCTCGACCACCACCACGACCATTCCCGGTTTGAGTCCGACTCCGGTGGATCCGACGGCGACTCAACCCCTCTCCTCCTCCGGGGGCGGGGGCGGGAGCAATACGACCACCACCACGATCACGGTCAATCAGTTCCCCTCCATCGATGCCTACAACTTCACCATCGATGAGAACGCCGCCGTGGGCACGGTGGTGGGCACCTTGTCGGCCTCCGATGCCGATGTGGTGGATCAGAGCCGTCTCACCTTCTCCTTGAGCGGCTCGACCGCCTTCACCGTGAACAGCAAAAGTGGCGTGATCACGGTCATTGATTCCACGGCACTCGATTACGAAACCGCCCCGACCCTCACCCTGACCGCCACGGTGAAGGATTCCAGACTGGCTTCGGCCTCGAATTCGGTGGTGATCCGGTTGAAAAATCTCAACGAGGCCCCCGTGGTCACTTCGGCGGCGAGTGCGGGCTCCTTTGCCGAAAATGGCACCGGAACCGTTTATACCGCCACCGCCACCGACCAGGATGTCGATGATACCCGTACCTGGAGCCTCTCCGGAGCCGATGCCGCGCTGTTTGCCATCAATGCCGACAGCGGTGCCGTCACCTTCGTGCAGAGTCCCAACCATGAATCGCCCACCGATTCCGGCGGCGACAACATTTATAACTTCAGCGTGGTGGCCACCGATGCGGCGGGATTGTCCGGTTCCAAGGCCGTGACCCTCGTGGTGTCGGATCTCAACGAAACGCCCGGCATCACCTCCGGAAGTGCTGCCAGCTTCGAGGAGAATGGCACCGGTACGGTCTATACCGCCACCGCCAGCGATCCGGACGCCACCGAGAGCCTCGTCTGGTCCCTCTCGGGCAGCGATGCCGCCCTGTTTGCCATCGACGCGGCCAGCGGAGCGATCACCTTCCTCGCCCCCCCGAATTTTGAAGCCCCCGCCGATCAGGGGGCGGACAATAGTTACGATCTGCAACTCACCGTGACCGACAAGGGGGGATTGACCGCTTCCAAAAATATCGCCATCACCGTGACCGGGAGTAACGAAGCCCCGGCGGTCGGCTCCGGGAGCACGACCACCTTCGCCGAGAATGGCGCAGGCACCGCCTATGCCGCCACAGCCAGCGATCCGGACGCCAACGATACCCAGAGCTGGAGCCTCTCCGGCAGCGACGCCGACCGGTTGACCATCGATCCGGCCAGCGGCGCGGTTTCGTTCCGGCAGGCTCCCGATTACGAGTCTCCCGCCGACAGCGGGGGGGATCGGGTCTATGAGTTCGTCGTCACCGTGACCGACTCCGGCGGGCTGACCGCCAGCCGGAATGTGGCCATCACCGTCACCGATGTCAACGAGGCTCCGAGTGTCAATTCCGGTGGAGCCGCCAGCTTCGCGGAAAATGGCAGCGGTACGGTCTATGCCGCCACCGCCAGCGATCCCGATGCCAACGAAAGCCACAGTTGGAGCATTTCCGGCAGCGATGCCGCCCTGTTTGCCATCGATGCCGCAAGCGGAGCGGTGACGTTCGTGCAGAGTCCGGATTTTGAAATTCCCGGTGATCTGGGGGCGGACAACACCTATGATCTGGATGTCACCGTCACCGATCAGGGTGGTTTGTCCGCCACCCGGAGCGTGGCCATCACCGTCACCGATGTCAACGAAGCCCCGACGGTGACATCGGGGGGCGTGGTCCAGTTTGCCGAAAACGGCACCGGGACGCTCCAGGTCGCCACGGCCAGTGATCCCGATGCCAACGATACCCGCAGTTGGAGCCTCTCCGGAGTCGATGCCGCCCGCTTTGCCATCGACGCATCCAGTGGCGCGGTCACGTTCCTGCAGGCTCCCGACTTCGAGATCCCCACCGACGACGGTGCGGATAATGTCTACGATCTTCAACTCACCGTGACCGATTCCGGAGGGCTGACCGCTTCTCAACCCCTTTCCGTCACCGTGACCGGGGTCAACGAGGCCCCGACCGTGACTTCGACCTCCGCCGTCACCGTCTCGGAAAATGTCACGGGCTCGATCCATACCGCCACCGCCAGCGATCCGGATGCCGACGATACCCGCAGCTGGAGCCTCTCCGGCAGCGACGCGGCCCTGTTTGCCATCGATGCCTCCAGCGGGGCGATTGCGTTTCTGAACAGCCCCAACTTCGAGTCCCCGGCGGATGCGGGCGCGGACAATCGGTATGAACTGCAGCTCACCGTGACCGATTCCGGAGGGCTGACCGCCACGCAGAGCTTGGCGGTCGTCGTCAGCGATCTCAACGAAAGCCCAAGCGTCACCTCCGGAGAGACGGTGACGGTCGCGGAAAATGTCTCAGGCACGATCCACACCGCCACGGCCAGCGATCCCGATGCCGGGACGACCCTGCTTTGGAGCCTCTCCGGCAGCGATGCGGCCCGGTTTGTCATCGACGCCGCCAGCGGGGCGGTGAGCTTTGTCCAGAGCCCCGATTTCGAGTCCCCCGCCGACAGCGGCGCGGATAATCTGTATGAGATTCAACTCATCGTGACCGATCAGGGGGGTTTGACCGCCACGCGGAGTCTCTCCGTCACCGTCACCGATCGCAACGAAAGCCCGAGCGTCACTTCGGCTTCCAGCCTCTCTTTTGCCGAAAACGGCACCGGCACGGTCCTGACCGCCACGGCGAGCGATCCGGATGCCAACGATACCCGCAGCTGGAGCCTCTCCGGCAGCGACGCGGCCCTGTTCGCCATCGATGCCGCCAGCGGAGCGATCACCTTCTTGCAGGCACCCGATTTCGAGTCCCCCGCCGACAGCGGCGCGGATAATCTCTATGATCTGCAAGTGACCGTCACCGACGCCGGAGGGTTGACCGCTTCCGGTTCGGTGGCGATCACCGTCACCGGGGTCAACGAGAGCCCCGCCGTCACCTCCGGGAGTGCCGCGACCTTCGCGGAAAATGGCACCGGTACGGTCTATACCGCCACGGCGAGCGATCCGGATGCCAACGATACCCGCAGCTGGAGCCTCTCCGGCAGCGACGCGGGCCGCTTTGTCATCGATCCGGCCAGCGGTGCGGTGACGTTCGCCACTGCCCCGGATTTCGAGACTCCCACCGACAGCGGTGCGGATAATGGGTATGATCTGCAAGTGATCGTCACCGATCAGGGGGGGCTTTCCGCCAGTCAGGGGGTTGTCATCACCGTCACCGATGTCAACGAGTCGCCGCTGGCCGTCGATGACAGTGCCACCGCCGTCGAGGCGGGAGGCACGGGCAATGCCACCGCAGGCAGTGCCGCCTCCGGCAATCTCGTCACCAACGATCGCGATCCGGAGTCCGATACCCTGACCGTCACCGCGATCCGCTCCGGCAGTGTCGAGGGCGGCGGTACGGAAGGCACGGTGGGTGCGGCCCTCTCCGGCAGCTACGGCACCTTGACGGTGACGGCCAGCGGTGATTTCTCCTATGTGGTGAATCAATCCCTGGCGACGGTCGAAGCCCTGAAATCCGGGCAGAGTCTGGTGGAAAGCTTCAACTATACCCTCACCGCCGGATCCCTGAGCGATACCGCTCTGCTGACCATTACCATTCAGGGAGCCAACGACGCCCCGGTGGCGGCGGATGATGCCCGCATCGTGGTCAAGAGCGGCAGCACCACCGATCCGGGCAGCGGGTCGGGCAACGTGGTGAGCAACGATACCGATATCGAAGGGGACAGCCTGACGGTGAGTGCCATCCGTCTCGGCTCCAGCGAAGGGAGCGGCACGGCGGGCAGCGTGGGCGTGGCCCTGAGCGGAACCTATGGCACCTTGACCCTCTCCGCCGATGGCTCCTATCTCTACACCGTGCGGGAGGATAACAGCGCGGTTTCTTCTCTGTTGTCGGGTCAGACCCTGCTGGATACCTTCAACTATACGGTCTCCGACAGCGGGCTGAGCGATACCGGCGTGTTGACCGTCGCCATTCAGGGCAGCGGCTCCGCCGGTTCGCCGGTGGCCGTGGACGATACCGGCACCGCGATCGAGGCCGGTGGAACGGCCAATGGAACCGCAGGGGCTGCGGCCTCCGGGACGTTGCTCGGCAATGATATCGATCTTGACTCCACCTCCCTGACCGTGGAGTCGATCCGTCTGGGCAGCGTCGAGGGTTCGGGCACCGCCGGGACCGTGGGAACCGGGCTGGCCGGTCTTTATGGCACGCTCACCGTTTCCGCGAGCGGCGGCTATACCTATGTGGTCAACGACAGCCTGGCGGCGGTCGAAGCCCTGAAATCGGGACAAAGCCTGACCGACAGCTTCAATTATACCGTCTCCGACGGGGCGTTGAGCGATACCGGTCTGCTGACCATCACCATTCAGGGGGCCAACGATGCCCCGGTGGTCGGCGATGACAGCGTGAATGCCACCAAGGCCGGCAATGGCACCGGAGTCTCTCCGGGGAGTGCCTCCGGCAGCGTGCTGAGCAACGACAGCGATGTCGAAGGGGACACCCTCACCGTGACCGCGATCCGGAGCGGAGCCACCGAAGGGAGCGGAACCGCAGGAACGCCGGGAACCGCCTTGAGTGGCAGCTATGGCTCGCTGAATCTGGCCGCCGATGGCTCCTTCGTCTACACCATCGATGAATCCTCGACGGCGGTTCAGGCACTCGGCAGCGGTCAGAGTCTGAGCGATTCGTTCAACTATACCGCCTCCGATGGCACCTTGACCGATACCGGAGTGGTGACGGTCACGATCCGGGGAGCCAACAGTGCCCCGGTGGCCGCCGACGACAGCGCGAACGCGCTGGAGGCGGGTGGCACCGGCAACGGAACCGCAGGCTCCGCGGCGTCGGGCAATCTGCTCACCAACGATACCGATAGCGACTCCAGTTCCTTGACCGTGACCGCCATTCGGCTCGGCTCGGTCGAGGGCAGCGGCACCGCCGGAGCGGTGGGTTCCGCCGTGAGCGGTCTTTATGGCACGCTCACCGTGTCGGCTCAGGGGGCGTACAGCTATGTCGTGAACGACTCCGCAAGCACGGTGCAGGCCCTCCAGAGTGGTCAAAGCCTCACCGAGAGCTTCAATTATGCGGTGTCCGATGAGGTGTCGTCGGATCAGGCGGTGCTGACCATCACCATTCAAGGGGCCAACGATGCCCCGACGGTCACGTCATCGGCCACACTCTCCGTGGCCGAAAGCACCACCGGAACCATCCAGACCGCGACCGCCAGCGATCCGGAAGGGGATTCCCTGGTCTGGTCGCTCTCCGGCACCGATGCGGATCTTTTCTCCATCGACGCCTCCACCGGCGCGTTGAGCTTCCTGGTGGCCCCGGATTACGAGAATCCGACCGACAGCGGCGCGGACAATATCTATGATGTCACCGTGGTGGCCACGGATAACGGATCGCCGGTGCTTTCCGGCACCCAGGCGTTGACCGTCACCGTCACCAACGTCAACGATGCCCCGACCATCACCGCTCCGGCCAGCGTCACGGCCAGCGAGGATACCGCCGTCACCATGGCCTTTGCGGTCGCGGATGTGGACGCGGGCAGCAATACGCTTCAGGCCACCCTGTCGGTGGCCAACGGCACCCTGACTCTCACGTCGGGATCCGGGGTGACGATCACCTCCGGGGCCGACGGCACGGCAGGGATCACCTTCACCGGCACCCTGACCCAGATCAATGCCGCCTTGGGCAGTCTCAGCTATCAGGGCTCGGCGGATTATGCGGGCTCGGAGATTCTGACTCTGGTGATCAACGATCAGGGCAATAGCGGCTCCGGTGGGGCCCAGTCGGCCAGTGCCACGGTGCCCTTTACCGTCGAGGCGGTCAACGACGCCCCGGTGGTGACGGCTCCCGCTTCGGCCACGGTTTCCGAGGACAGCCCGACCGCCATCACCGGTTTTGCCGTGACCGATGTGGATGCGGCCAGCGGCACGCTTCAGGCCACCCTGA
>JADGBU010000001.1:0-31964 GCA_015231295.1 Magnetococcales bacterium
CCATCACCATCGATGGGGTCGAAACCCTGCACGGCACGCAGCATCGCATCATTCCCGATCGCATCGAAACCGCCACCTTCATGGTGGCCGCCGCCGTCACCCACGGCGATATCACCTTGACCGACGCCGATCCCGATACCCTCGAAATGCCCATCCAGAAACTCCGCGATGCCGGCATCCTCATCGATTTCCCGGAACCAGGACGTATCCGGATCCAGGCCCCCGATCCCCTCCGGCCCGTCGATCTCGAAACCTGTCCCTATCCCGGCTTCCCCACCGATCTCCAGGCCCAGATGCTCGTCCTCAACAGCCTGGCTCAAGGGGTCAGCCGCATCACGGAAACCGTGTTCGAAAACCGTTTCATGCATGTCTCGGAACTGCAACGCCTCGGCGCGGATATACGTATCCATGGCAATCTCGCCGAAGTCCACGGCGTCGAGCAGCTCCTCGGCGCGCCGGTCATGGCCACCGATCTGCGCGCCTCCGCCTCCCTGGTGCTGGCGGGTCTGGCGGCCCATGGGGCCACCACCATCTCGCGGGTCTACCACATCGACCGGGGATACGAGCGCATCGAAGAAAAACTCCATGCCCTGGGCGCGGATATCCAACGCACCAGTTGCTGATCCCATGGCCGACGACTCTCTTCCATAAAAGCGATACGCCCATGATCATGGTCATCGATTACGGCTCGGGCAATCTCCGCTCCGTGGCCAAGGCACTCGAAACCGCCGGAGCCCGCGTTGTGGTCAGCGGTCAGGCCGCCGACCTCCGCCAGGCCGATCATCTGGTGCTGCCCGGCGTCGGCGCCTTCGCCGATTGCCGCCGCAATCTCGACGAGGCCGGACTCACCCAACCGATCCTCGATCATATCCAGGCGGGAAAACCCTTTCTGGGCATCTGCGTCGGCATGCAACTGCTCTTCACCGAAGGCCACGAGTTCGGCATTCATCCGGGACTCGATCTCGTGCCCGGCCAGGTGATCCGCTTCGCCAACGACATGCCCGATCCCCATCACGCCCCGCAACGACTCAAAATTCCGCACATGGGCTGGAATCGCATCCATCCCACCGGAGCCCATCCCCTCTGGAACGGCATCCCGGATGGCAGCCACTGCTATTTCGTCCACTCCTATCACGGCGTGGCGGATCAGGCCGCCATGGTGGCCGCCTGGTGCGAACATGGCATCCCCTTCGCCGCCGCCGTGGCCAGGGACAACCTCTTCGGAACCCAGTTCCACCCGGAAAAAAGCCAGGACGTGGGACTGAAATTGCTGAAAAACTTTGTGGAATGGAGACCCTGACGATGATCCTGATCCCGGCTATCGATCTCAAGAATGGTCAATGTGTGCGCCTGTTTCAGGGCGAGATGCAACAGGCGACCGTCTACTCCGACGATCCGGCGGCCATGGCCCGTCACTGGCAGAATCTCGGAGCCAAACGCTTGCATGTGGTGGATCTCAACGGGGCGTTCGCCGGAGAACCGGTCAATGAACACGCGGTGCGCGCCATTTTAGAAAATCTGTCGATTCCGGTCCAACTCGGAGGGGGCATCCGTACCCTGGAAACCATTCGCCTCTGGCTCGAAGCCGGCATCCATACCGTGATTCTGGGCACCATCGCCTGCCGCGATCCCCAACTGGTCAAAGAGGCCTGCCGACTCTTTCCGGGACGGGTTTCGGTGGGCATCGACGCCCGCGACGGCTTCGTCGCCGTGGAAGGATGGGCCTCCACCACCACCATCACGGCGTTGGAGTTGGCGCGCCAGTTCGAGGATGTGGGCGTGGCGGAGATCATCTTCACCGATATCGCCCGCGACGGCGCCTTGAGCGGCCCCAATATCGCCGCCACCCGCGCCCTGGCCGAGGCGATCACCCTGCCGGTGATCCTCTCCGGAGGGGTGGCCTGCCTGGAAGATGTACAACACGCTCAGGCCAATGCCGGTCCGTTCGCCAACGGGGGGAGAATCTCGGGAATCATCACCGGCAAGGCGATCTATGATGGACGACTCGATTTCCAGGCCGCCGCCCAATGGCTGCATGACGCACCCTGACCACTGGTGAAAAAAAAGAGAGGGTCTGGGGGATTCTTCCCCCAGGGTTTTGACGTTCTTGAAAAATCGACCCGTTGAAAACAGGTGCTTCCGTATGCTCGCCAAACGTATCATTCCCTGTCTCGATGTCCGCGAGGGGCGCGTGGTCAAGGGGATCCAGTTCGAAAATCTCCGCGACGCCGGCGATCCGGTCGAAGCCGCCCGCCGCTATGACGAGGAAGGAGCCGACGAACTGACCTTTCTCGACATCACCGCCTCCCACGAAAACCGCGACACCATCCTGGAGGTGGTCCGCCGGACCGCCGAACAGGTCTTCATTCCCCTCACGGTCGGCGGCGGAGTCCGGGTCAACGACGACATCCGTCGTCTGCTCCAGGCCGGAGCCGACAAGGTGGGCATCAACACCGCTGCGGTCTTCCGTCCCGAATTCGTCCGGGAGGCGGCGAATCAATTCGGTTCCCAATGCATCGTGGTCGCCATCGACGCCAAATGCGTGACCCGCGACGAACAGAATCAACCGATCCGCTGGGAAATCTTCACCCATGGCGGTCGCAAACCCACCGGCCTCGATGCCGTGGAATGGGCAGTCCGCATGGAACAGCTCGGTGCCGGTGAAATCCTCCTCACCTCCATGGATCGGGATGGCTCCAAAAACGGCTACGACCTGGCGTTGACCCGCACCATCGCCGACGCGCTGACCATTCCGGTCATCGCCTCCGGAGGTGTCGGCACCATGCAGCACATGCTCGAAGGGCTGCGCGAAGGACACGCGGATGCGGTCCTGGCGGCCTCCATTTTTCACTTTCGTCAACACACCATCCCGGAGGTCAAACGTCATCTCCGGGATCACGGGGTGGAAGTCCGCCTCTCCAAGGAGTCCTCATGAACCCGCTGCCCGATCTCGATGGATTGAAATTCAACAATATTGGCCTCATTCCCGCCATCGCCCAACAACACGATACCGGCGAAGTCCTGATGATGGCCTGGATGAATCGCGAATCCCTCACCGAAACCCTGCGTACCGGCGTCGCCTGCTACTGGTCACGCAGCCGCCAGAAATTCTGGAAAAAGGGGGAGACCTCCGGCCACATCCAAAAAATCAAGGCGATCCGCACCGATTGCGATCAGGATACCCTGCTTTTGCTGGTGGAACAGATCGGCGTGGCCTGTCACACCGGACGCCGCAGCTGCTTCTTCCTGGAAGCCTCCCCCGGCACCTGGAAAGCGGTGGCCGCTCCGGAAATGGACCCGAGCCAGATCTACGCCCCCAAATGAACCTCGACCCACCCACCGCCGATACCATTCTGTCGCGTTTGTACCAGCGTCTGGTCGCCCGCAGGGAGGCGGATCCCTCCACCTCCTATGTGGCCGGACTGCACGCCAAGGGTCTGGACAAAATTCTGGAAAAGGTGGGCGAGGAGGCGGTGGAAACCCTGCTCGCCGCCAAAAACGGCGTGCCCGAGGCCATCATCCACGAAACCGCCGATCTCTGGTTCCACTCCCTGGTGATGCTCGCCCATCTGGAGATTCCCCATGACCGGGTGCTGGAAGAGCTGGTCAAACGGTTTGAACCGGAACATCCATCTTCCTAGCCCCTCCCAGACGACTCCCCGGACAGGACCGCCCCCTCATGGCCACCATTGTGCATTTCGGCAAATACTACTTCCCGGACGAAGGCGGCATCGAAAATGTCACCCGGACCCTGGCCACCGGTGCCGTCCACGCGGGTCATGCGGTCACGGTGGTCTGTTTCCAGAAATCCGCCGCCGCTGTCACCGATACGCTCGATGGGGTCCGTATCATCCGCACCCCCATCGCCCGCCTGATCGCCTCGCAACCCCTGGGCTGGAGCTATCCGCTGCAATGCCTCCGTCACGGTCGCCGGGCCGACGTGATCCACATGCACGCCCCCAACATGCTGGGAGCCCTCTGCGCCCTGCTGATCGGCTCCCGTCCCAAACTGGTGATCCACTGGCATAGCGATGTGATCGGAAAAGGTCTGCTCGGTCGTCTGCTGAAACCGCTGGAATCCCTGCTGCTGAAACGGGCCGATCGGGTGGTGGCGACCAGTCAGATCTACGCCGACGCATCCCCAACCCTGAAACCCTTTTTGTCAAAGGTGCGGGTGGTTCCAATCGGGGTGCCCGATCCACAAGCGACGCCGCCACCAGAGCAGCCTCTGCCGCCCGAACTGTCGCGATTGCTGCACGGAAAAAAACTCATTCTCGCCGTCGGGCGTCTGGTTCCCTACAAAGGCTTTCACGGGCTGATCGCCGCCGCCCAGGCATTGCGGGAGGAGGCCATCGTGATCATCGTCGGTGGCGGGCCGTTGCAGGAGCCTCTCCAGAACGCCATCGACGCCGCCAACATGAACCATCGGGTTCATCTCGCCGGACGACTGGATCATGCCACGCTGCATCGACTGTTTCAGCGCGCCCACCTCTATTGTTTGCCGTCCGAGGAACGTTCCGAGGCGTTTGGCGTGGTATTGCTGGAAGCCATGGCCTACGGACTGCCGATTGTCGCCACCCGAATCCCAGGATCCGGTGTTCCCTGGGTCAATCAGCACGAGGTCAGCGGACTCAATGTGGCGGTGGGAGATCCCCATGCCCTGGCAGAGGCCTGCAATCGCCTTCTCGGCTCCGACAGCCTGCATCGCCGTTTGTCACAAGGGGCCAGAGAACGCTTCCTGAGCACCTTCACCGAAACGATGACCATCCAACGCATGATGATGCTCTACGATCAACTGCTCCATCCCGATCCGGCATCATGACGCCCGCATCCGGGCCGACTCTTGAAGTTCCCGGAACACGGTTCGCACCTCGGTCGCGAACCGCTCTCCGTGATAGGTTTCCAGAGTGCGCCGATGCTGTCCCCGCGCCAGTGCCGTCAACGCCTCGTGGGACATCTCGCGCAAGGCGTGCAGTTCACGGCTCAGCATTTCGGTGCTGTCGAAAAGACGCATGCCGGTTTCGGCGGCGATTTCCCCCAAGGCTCCCCGAGCGGTTCCCAGAGTGATGCAGGAGCAGGCCATCCCTTCGATGGCCACCAATCCGAACGCCTCGTCGATCTGGGAGGGTACCAGACAGAGCTGAATCGACAAACGGGAAAGCGTTCGGGGCAGATCGGTGACTTCGCCGACAAAAATCACATTGGCCGGAGCCGAAGCACGCAACCGTCGGGCATACGCCTCCTCCCCGGCCAGCACATCGCCGATGAAGTGAAAGGTCATCTCCGGAAAACGGAGCGCCACCTCGCAGACCAGATGATGCCCCTTGACTGCGGAGATCCGCCCCACCAACGCCACCCGTGACACGCTCTCCTCCGGACCGAACCGGTTTTCGAAGCTCAGGCTGCCAAACGATTCGGTCAAGGCGTTCGGGATCACCCGACAGATCCGACTCTCCGCCATCCAGGGGTGAAATCGATGCAGCCCCGCCTCCACAAAACGGGAAGGACAGAGAATCATCCGGATCACCCCCCAGCGGGCAAGATACAGAATCAATGTTTTTTCGTAGGATTTATGATCAAGATGGGCATGGAAAATGATTTTTTTTCTTAGGATCAAGGCCGCAAGCGCAATCGGAAGCAAAACCCGTCCGCCGTTGACATACCACAGATCATAACGCCTGAATCGCCCCCAATAGGGCAGATAGCGCAACGAAAAAAGCAGCACCCGCAGCAGATCCATCACCCCCTTGCGTCCAGAGGACAAACGAATCTCCGGGAGCAAAATCTGTTGCACCTGCCGGGAAAAACGGGTGACGATGCGTTGCTGCAACGCCCCACCGGGTGGATAGGCCACGCCCACCCGATCGAAGTGACTCAAGCTGGCGGCGATCAGATCCAGGAAGACCGTCTGCCCCCCTCCCACCTGGGAGGCGTGCTCAAAAAGCAGGATCGATGCGTTCATACGCCCCGGATGGAAGAAGTGGGGATTGTGCCAGGATGCAAGGCTCTTTCTCGGGCCAGAGAGACCGCCACCAACACAAAAAATACCGTGATGATCTTGGCCTGTCCAAAGATATCCCCTGCGATCATAAACATCGTGAACGGAATCAACATGCCCATCATGTGCATCGAGGAGAACACGCGAAACCATCTCGCGCCAAGCGTCAGGACCAGAAAAAGGGAAACCAGAAACGCACCGAACAGACCATAACTGTGAATCACTGCAAGAAAAGAATTATCATAAGCATCGTTTCGCATAAAGCCACTGCCGAACATCAAAACCCAATCATCGTTCAGCATATGAGCAAGCCGGTCCAAAAGAATTTCCCCGCGTTCGTTATTCAGATAATTCATATTGGTGGCACGCGCAATCACGGCATCGACCAGGGGTTCAATATCGGCGAACAACGGAACCGCGAAAACCGCACCGGATACCATCATGGAAACAACAATCAAAGAGCTTTTGTTGTACAGCATATTCCAGAACAGAACAAGCACAACGGAGACCAATCCGGTTCTGGAAAACGTGGCCAATGTCACCAAAAGACATCCGACGGTATAGGAGATTTTGATCAACAATGGAAAGCGCGTCCACTTTCCCAAACCGGCGTGCAGCAACAACGAGACCATGGCGGCCAAAGAGTTGGATTCATAGCCAAGCAGATTGAACCGTTTCACCTCCTGACCATCCACGAGTGTCGTATCGTTTCCCTCCGAGATACCACTCATATCCGGGTTCAACACCCGCATCAAGACCGCCACGAAAGGAATCAACAGAATCAGATAGGCCTCGCGCTGAGAAAAGGTGAGATTGGATGTCACCAGCATCGACAAGGAACAAAAAACCAACGCAAATCCCAAAAACATGAAAGCATGACGATCCATGTCGCGCGCAAAATCGAACATGGTCATCACCACCAAACCAAAAATGCCGATCAACTGCAAAATGGAATAACGGGCCGAAACAAAATAAATAATCATCAACAGATAAGCGATCGCAAACTCCATGGAGAGATTCAGCCCGAGTTTGATTTTGATCGGCGAAAACCAGGTCAGAAACCAGAGCAACCAAATCGCCGATTTATTCAAACGCATGGCTTGCGCCGAATCGCCCCAACGACGAACGGCGTTCAAGGTCGCGACTCCCGACCGTTCATGGCGGCGAACAAACCTTCCAGAGCCTGAGCCCCGGCGTGGACGGTACAGTGATTCAACACCCACTCCCGACCATGCCGCACCGACGGCTCCATGCGACGCGACAACGCCTCCACAATGCCAGCACGAATCGCCTCCACCTCGGCGGAAGGGATCCAGACAAAATTGTCCAACGCCTGCAAATCCTCAACCCGTTGCGAAATGATGAGCCGATCATACAGTAGAAATTCAATCAACTTGCTCGGGAAACTGCTCTCCAGAAAGCGGTTCTCCTTGACCAGCGAGACACAGATATCACACTGATTCAGAGTATCGAGTATGGTTTGTCGGGATGCGGAGAAGTGCAACGCCACCGGCATGCTCTGCTGAAGACGTTTGACCTGATTCGCCAGGGTTTCCATCAATCCAGGATCGTCACAATAACCGATCACCGTCACCCGAAAATGCACCCCTTCCGCCGCCAACCCCTCGACCGCCGAAAGAAATTCCGAGACACAACGCATTTCATCGATGCGACCGATAAACGCAACCCATCCCGGTTGTTGCGGCGCGCGTGGCGTGGCGCAACGCTCCCGGGTCGATTCAATCTCCTCGACCGGCGCGAAGCCATGAAACACCACCGCATGCGGAGCCCGTATCGACCTCTTGAGGGCGGAAGCGGCCACCAGAGCCCCATCAAAACGCAGATGCCTGCGGGTGAGACGGTCGAAGGAACGAAACAGGGCGGGGGCTTCGGTATCGGCACTGATCTCCTCTTCCAGATCGATCAGATGCCGGGCATCACCGCCCGTCAACCGGGCCAGAATCGAGGGAATCAGTGTATCGGGCATCATGTTGTAGACGAGCGTGGCCCGAAAGGGTTTCCGCATCACCAAAAACGCCGCCAGAATCGCGGCCCAAAGCACATTGACCACGTAGGACAACGCCCGATGATTGAACAGATTCACCGCGCCCGGAATCACCACGATCCGACTCTCCGACCGGACAATCCGGGTCGGCGCATAGAAACGTCCCACCGGAGCCAACGGCGTGGCAAACAAAACCGGCCTCAGACCGGTCAGCAGGAAAGCGTCACAGATGCCGTCGATCTTGCGCTTGGCCGCGATGCTGGATTCGAAAAGCGATCCGGCACTTTGATCCTTCAAAGCGTAGCGGCAAAAAAATAATAATTTTTTCATGGCCTGGACAGATGGACGGTCCGCACACGCACAGTCGCGCCAAGGCGTGTGGCGAAAGAATCGAATGATGGCTCAGGCGTCAGGATAGCGGAAATCCCGAAACAGCGCAATATCGTGGAATTGGCGAAAATGCTCGGCCAGCAACTCGGGGGGAAGATTCCACCATTTTCGTTCCAGCAAGTCGTTGATCGTCTCCTCCGGGAAACGATATCGGATGATTTTGGCGGGAACGCCACCCACGATGGCATAAGGAGGCACATTCCGGGTGACCACCGCACCGGCGGCCACGATGGCCCCGTCTCCGATCGTCACGCCATCCATCACCAGGACACGGGCACCGAGCCACACGTCATGACCAATGACAATGGGCTGATGTTCCTCGAAATATCCCCGATCGGCAAACGTGATCTGACACGGCCTGGCGGTGGAAAAAAAGATCGGATGGGTCGAAACAAATCCCTCGCTGGGATGACGCCCCAAACCGATCTTGCATTCGGGTCCAATGCTGCAATAACGGCCCAACGTTGCCATGCCGATGGTCGTGCCATCGCTGATGTAAGTAAAATCACCCACTTGAACATTTTCCATCACCACATGACTGCCAATCGTGGCGCGCAATCCAAACCGACAGTTTCTCACCAGACTCCAATATCCGATCCGAATCTTCTGCCGACGATGTTTCCATTCCAGAACGATGGCGGCAACCGTCAGAGCCAACCAGATGGAAAATGGATTCTTGAGCAATCTTTTCATGGAAGATCGTGTCCAGGGGATGCCATCGTGGAAAAAGAATCCGAGGCTTTCAACAATCGTATGAAATCCTCGATATTGGCGATGAAATGGATTTGATCGTTGAAGGAGCTCAAATAGGCCTTTCTCTCGCTCACGGCGACCGCATCCATCGTTTTCAACAGATCGAGGATCGAGATGGCACGATTGCCGATGGTTGCCAGAGAGGTCGAACCCAGTCCGACGACAAACGAAAAATCATACTGCTCGTGCAACAACTCCGCCGGATAGGTGGGTTCCAGATTGACCACGCCATCCAACAGCAAATAAAGACGCGCCTCCTGATTCGGATGCTCCTTGCAATACACCCGATATCCCAACGCCATGGCCGCCGCATGTAACGCCCGATAGATGGACTCCAGTTCCCCGGAGTCCGCCGCATCATTGCCCAGCATGAACATGATGGTTTTCTTCGAGGCGGCGTTCGCATCCCCCTCCCCCCGGGAACTCTTTTCCCGGTTGGTCTTGGACAACAGAGAGTCATCCAGAAACCGAATCGATTTCGGATAGCCCCGAATCACCGGAACATAAAGAATGTTGCCTTGAGCATCGAGCGGTTGCCGATAGATCCAGAAGATGCGGGACATCAAACCGGCCCACAACCTGCCGAGTGGCTTCCTGTGCATCACCGCACGCGCCTCCTCGGGAGACAACCGCTTGAACGCCAACATGTTGGCCTGCGGTACGAACACCCCTTTCGGCCTGACCAGCCAAATCAACAGATCCAAACGGGGCCAGCAGGATTCATGAAACAAAAAAATCTCCCGACCGGTCCACTTGGCAAACAGCAGCAATCGCAACAGTTCGACAACCTGTCGCAACAATCCAACCGGCAACGAAGAGATTTTCAAATGTGGCTTGTGTTGGGCCAACAGACGATAGGATGGCTCCAGCGTGGCCGAAGAGGCCACAATCCGACCCACCTGACCCGAATCGACCAGTCGCGTCACATAAAGTGCAGGCAAGGTGGATCCCACGAAGGCGATATGATCCGACATCCCGGTTTCCTCGTTATCTTGTATCCCCGTTGATCGATGCCTGGTCACGATTCCGGCCCACACCGATCGAATCGACGCGATTACCCCGCACGGGCATGCGTCGCCTTGTGAAAGGCATACCACCCCCCGATGCACAACAAATAAATCGCAACGCCCGCCATCATTTGTCCGATCAAGGATCCCACGCCATCCCCCCAGGCAAACAGATGACGCAATCCGTAAACCAGAATGCCCATCACGCACGAAATCGAAAGCACCACCAACAGCCAACCCCACTCAACATGAAAATTCATCACATCGGCTTTCAACTTCCAGGAGACGATCCCATACCCCATCAGATAGGAGAGGCTCACCGCGACTCCGCTCACCCATACCTGATGAAACAGACTCAACAACACAATGTTGAGAATGCTGCTCACGCCGGCCATGATCAGATTGACATTCAAGATGAAGCGGGTATCGAGCCGCACAAACAATACCGAGGATTTCAACAGGATCAATCCATTGAAGATGGCCGCCACCGCCACCAGCGACACCACCCGGTACGAGGCGTCGGCGATCGCCAGATTGGTGTACAATCTCAGCAGATCGTGCGCCAGAACCATGGAGCCCACCGCATAAGGAATGGCGATCAACAGATAAACCTTGGCGGAAGTTTTCAGGATATGTGCGGCTTTGTGTTCTTCGCCCGCATCACACTCCCTGGACAGCATCGGCAACAAAACCGCCGAAATGATTCGGGGAAAGAGCATGATCAACAAACCGATCGTATAAGCCGGAACATACATGCCCACATCCCGCACCGACAGAATACTGCCAATGATGAATTTATCCCCATTGGACAGCACAATCTCCAATAAACTGGTGGCCAACATCGGCATTCCGAAAGTCATTCCGGCTTGCAGATCCTGTCGAGTCGGCCAGGAGACCCGACACCCGACCTCCCGCACGATCCGAACAAACAACACCAAGCCGATACAAGAATAAGTCACAATCAGGGAGCCGACCAGCAACTCCAGATCCAGATGACGCCCAAACCAATACGCAGACAGACAAATGGAGATGAACAGATACGGTTGTGAAGTCGTCGCCATGGTAAAGACGCCGATGCGATGGGTATCTCTGAAGTAGTCGGCTGTTTGGCTGTAGACCGTATACGCCCCCAGATAGATCGGAAGCAGCCAGAGAGAGGGACTCATGGATTGCAAGGCCGGTGCGACGAAATGAACGTAAAGCCACCCGCCCGCCACCGCCAACATCAGGGCCACACTCAACTGAAACCAGAATTGCGGCAGAAAGACTCGCCCCTTCTCTTCATTGTTCTGGGTGGTCGGAAGCCATCGACGGCAACTGAAGGTGATGCCGAATGAAGAGATCGCAAACAATACCCCCATATAGGCCAACACCAGCACATACGAGCCATAAATCTCTTCACCCGCCACCTTGATGATGATCGGAATCAGAATCAATCCCTGGACAAAAACCAGCATCTGCCCTACAAAAACGACCGATATCCGACGCGCCACATCAAAATATTGCCTACCACCCAACAATTCACCAAACACTACGCCCACCATCGATGACGATATTCTGACCGGTCATGTAGGAAGAGGCGTCGGAGCACAAAAACTGAATCGCACCCCGGTATTCATCACGCTGCGCCATACGATTGAGGGGAATCAACGCGCTCACCCGCTGCACAAACGCCTCCCCCTGACCATTGAACACACCACCCGGCGACAAGGCGTTCGACCGCACCCCCCGATCGGCCCAATAGGTGGACAGATAGCGCGTCAATCCCACCAGACCCGCCTTGATCACGGAGTAAGTAACCGGCTTGACCGGTTGCTGCTCCGCAGGGGTATTCTCGCGCCGATACAAGGATTGATTGGGCGCGATCACCGCCAGATCCGACGCAATATTCAGGATCACCCCTCCCAGGCCATCGGCGGCCATGGCCGAACCGAACACCTTGGCGCAAATATAGGCACCGGTCAGCCCCACATCCACCTGCAACTTCCACTGATCCAGCGGAAAATTCTCCAGGCGTGAGGTCTCCAGCAGATTGCCGCCCGCCACCACTTTGGGATCGATCGCCGCATTGTTGATCAGGATGTCGATCCGTCCCACCTTTTTCTGAAGTTCTGCCGCAGTCGCCACCACATCCGGCTCGCGGGAGACATCCAAAAGACAAATCACAATGCGTGCGGCCTCGAACTGTTCAGCCAGTTTCGCTTGGGCCGACTCCAAACGGGACCAGTCGAGATCCGCCAGAACAGCCGTTCCACCGCACTCCAGAATGGCTGCGGCATGCTCCAAACCCAACAAACCGGCTCCACCCGTAATCAATGCCACTTTGCCGGTCAGATCAAATCGATGGGAACTCATCTTGGGACTCCGAAATCAAAAAGGAATGACGCACCGCACAGGCTCCGAACGCGACGCATCAGCTATGAAGTTGTCCACCATCCACGGTCCAGGTGGCACCGGTCACGAAGGAGGCCCGTTCCGAAGCCAAAAACAGCACCACCTCGGCCACCTCCTCGACACGACCCAATCGCGCCATCGGCACACTTTTGTTCAGCATCTCCTGAACGGCAGCCGGATTGACCCGCCATTTGTCTTCCCATGTAGAGCCGGGAAACATCACATTCCCCACCGCCAGGGCATTGATACGGATGCCATCGGCGGCAAACGGACGCGCCACCCCGCGCACATAAGCGTTCAACGCGGCCTTGGCGACCGAATAGGTGACAGGCGCGCCAGGAATCACTTCCGATCCACAAATCGAAGAGATGCAGACCACCGCCCCCCGATTGGCCGCCAACGCCTTTCTGCCCGCCTCGACCATATTGGTCGTGCTCCACAGATTCAACGCGAAGACTCGTTGCCACTCCGGGTAGGTTTCGGCACCCGGCGGGACCGATTTGCCGCTGCCGACGTTACACACCAGAATATCCAGCCCACCCAGTTGACGCTCCACCTCCGACACAATCCTTTGCGCCTCTTCCGGGTGGCAGACATCACCGACGACCGCCACGGCACCCGGCAAGGTCGCGACGATCCGCTCCACCTCCCGGCTCTGACGTCCATTGACCGCGACCAGACATCCCGCGTGAGACAACGCCTGAGCGATGGCCAGACCGATCCCCCGTGAAGAGCCCGTCACCAGAGCCCGTTTTCCCGTCAGATCATTCATGATTCACCGGAGGGGATTTCCGCAGCGCAGGCCTGTTGCCACCAGTGCGCCGTCATATTCCGGTAGCGCAACAAAACCGACAGATGATCATCATCCACCGCGCGGGCGGTCTGCAAAATAAAATGACCCCGATAATCCAGCCGCTTCAAAGCCTGAAACAGTTCCGGAAAGCGGGCATTGCCGGTTCCCAAAGGAACCGTGGTGCCATTGAGCACCCGATCCTTGACATGCACATTGACAATACGCCCGCCATAGGCGGCGAACTCTTCCTGATGATCGAAGCCCAGGCTGGCACTGTTGCCGATGTCATAGTTGATTCCGAACCGCTCCGCATCCAACCGGTTGATGAAGCGAGACAACTCCTGAGGCGTGAAATCCGACTCAAAAATGATTTTCAGCCCCAACGCGGCCAAGCGATCCGTATGAGTGGTGAGAAAGGCGATCAACGACTCTTCCTGCTCCGGGAGATCCAGACGCCCCTGATCCACCAGAGGCACCACGATCAGCGAAATGCCGACGGTGGCCGCAGCGGTGGCCACCGCCAGAAAATCCCGCTGCAACGCGGCTTGACGATCACCGGAGGCTTTCCAGAACGGGGCCTGCATAAAGCAGTCACCGGTCAGAGAGGGGATGCTGACCCCATGACGCGCGCACAGTTGACGAATTTCGGCCTGACCTGCCGGAGTCATCAAAGGATTGTCGTACAGACCATCCTGATCCAGGGTCCATTCCATCATCCGCAAACCATTTTTCCCGGCGATTTCGAACTCCTGCCGCCAGGTCGCTTCCGGAAAGGCCTGAATCCGACCATTCACGAGTGGCGACAGACGGCCTTGCATAAAGCCAATGGGTGCATTCATGAGCGTTCTTATCCATTCCTGGCTGGTGCAACGGGCTTGGTGGCCGATGCCAACAACATGATCTCCTTGGAGAATCTTACCCATTTGCTATGGGGTTTCAGGATTTCCGGTGCCAGCCAACGGGTCAATTCCGCCAAGGGAAGCAATATTTTTCCTTCCCCCCAAAGTACAGGAAGTTGCCGGAAGAGTGTCACCTGAATATTTTCGAATCCGTGCATCAGGTGAATATCCCGCAGAGAGGTCTGCATGAATGGCGTTCTATGGGTAAAATCTTCGAAGTAGATGCGATAGTTGTATTCCCATGCCGGGCAGAGCGTGATCGCCAACCCGCCTGGTTTGAGCACCCGATACATCTCCTGCACCATCTTTTCGGGATAGTAGAAATGCTCGATGACGGATTTTGAATAAATGACATCAAAAAATCCGTCATCATAAGGGATGCCGTCATTTTCGATATCGGAAATACGCAATTCGGCATTTGGACAGTAACGCTCAGCGACACGGGATCGATCCACGCCATATCCAGACACACCGCAATCGATAAACCCCTGCAAGAATTCCCCACGTCCGCAACCGATATCCAGCAACCGATCCTGTTTCTTCAGGTTGAAACGGTTGAACAGATGCCGGGACAATTGACTCGGATAGGTGGTGAGTGGACGGTCCTGCTCATTATAGACCACATCCACATAATCGCGTTTATTGGTGTTCAATTTGAAAGCACCTCAACCAATTCCAATAAAATACCCTCCGGACCCCGAGCATAAGTGACCTTGGCGTACCCATCCGGGGAGTATTGGGGGGGAGCGTTCAGGGTACACCCGGCGGCCACCAACCGGGCACAAGTCTCCTCCAGGTTTTCGACCGTCAAGGCGATATGGGTGAAACCTGTGGAGCAGGCTTCACCCTCCCAGCACGGTTTGTCCGGATGGGAGTGGAAATGCAGCAATTCCAGCAGTGCTCCATCCGGGGCGGCCAATTTAACGGTGGTCAGTCGGGCATCTGTCAAGCCCAGCATGGCGTCGATGTGAGGACCGGACTCCTCCATTTGTCTGGAGACCGTCATGCCGCACAGATCACACCAAAAACGTATGGCCCGATCCAAATCCGCCACCACCAGACCGGTATGACGAATCGCCTTGATCATGCGGCGATCACCTCGGCAATGGACTCTCCCATCACCGCCACCCCTTCCAGCAACGCGGCATCGGTAATGGTCAGGGGAGGGCCAATCTTGATGGACTCACGTCCGGTATGCACCACCAGCAATCCCTTCTGCATGCATCGCTCCGCCACAGCACTGGTAAACGGTCCATCCGCCGCCCCGGTTTGCGGATTCTTGAACAACACCGCGCCGATCAAACCGGTGCCCAGCAGATGGGCGATTCGGTCTGGATGACGATTCTGCAACTCTTTCAGGGCGGCAAACAGCAGTTGCCCCTTGCGGGCGGTTTCCGCCACCAGATCACGGGTTTCAATCTCTTCCAGGACCGCCAGTCCGGCGGCACAGACCAGAGGATTGGCGGAATGGGTGCTGCTCATGTTGCCGATATCCGGCAGATCCATGATTTCAGCCCGACCGAGCACGCCGGACAGGGGAACACCTCCCCCCATGCCTTTGCCGCAGCAGATCAGATCTGGAGTGACGCCGTAGTGCCGATAGCCGAACGTTTGACCGGTACGGGCGAATCCTGACTGCATCTCATCGAAAGCCAACAGAATGCCATGTTTGCGGCAAAGGGCTTCAATGGCCTGAACAAAGGCTGGTGGATAAAAGACCGCACCCCATCCCTGAAAGGTCTCCAGCATGAAGCCGCAGATATCCTGGCTCGGATCGATGCCGGCCTGGATCAACTTCTCCATGCCTTCGGCAAAGAAAGCTTCCGGACTGCGATCCCCCAGTGCCCAGGGATAGGGAAAGGGAATATGATGAATATTGGCATCCTGATAACCGATCCACTCCTTTTGCACCAGATTGCTGCTCATCATCTGGGCACCCAAGGTGCGACCATGCCAGTTGTTCTCGATGCAGACGATTCCCAGACGCCGTTTCCCGACTTTCTGTCCCTGCATGCGCATCAATTTCAGGGCAGCCTCTGTGGCCTCGGTTCCCGCCGAAAGCAGAAAAACCTTTTCGAAAGGAGCTCCGGCAAAGTTGACCAGTTTCTCAACGTAACGGGCGCGCGTTTCGTTGGAATAGGCATAACAACTGTAAATCGGTTTTTCCAGCATGGCCTGCATGGCTGCGGTGACACGTCGGTTGGAGTGTCCCACGTTCGCCACAAAAATGGTCGAGGTGAAATCGATCCAACGGTTGCCTGCGTGGTCGTAAATCGTGAAGTCCTCGGCCCGATCCCAGATCAGCGGCAGTTGTCCGTGCATGGATCGGGATTCATAGCGATCGAGTTTCTCCAGAATTGCCTCGGTGCCGGGTGCGGGAATCGGAGTCTGAATGCGCCGGTGGGCGGTAGAAACCAAAGGAACCGTCTGGGGACGCCTGGAAAATTCGTAACCAGCCATAATGACCTCAATCAAAAAGTTGCGTGGCCAACTCCGGGGAGAGGGCGAGTTGATGTTCGAGAAACCCGAAATCGTCCAGGGTATCCACTTCCGGTGCGGTCGGGGTGATGAACGGTAGCACCCAGTCGCCATGAATCAGGCCGTGACTGCGGATGAAACGGGTGGACAGCACATCCACATAGCCGTTGGCAATATAGGTTGCCGGGAATTGTTGGCGGGCATTGTTGGCGGCATCCAGGGCCGTGCTTTCGCTGCCCAACCGTTTCAATTGTCCGCCAGGGGCGACCTCAAAGGTTTTATAGGCGGATTCGGACATTTCATGCACCGATCGCAGGGCGGTGGCCTGACTGGCATTCCGGAACGCACGGATCGCGGCATCGATCAGTACAGGATTGCGAAACGGGGTGGTGGGCCGAATGTGAACCACGAGATCGGGTTCCCCGCCATGGGCAGCCAGCCAATCCAGAGCATGAACCACGAAGTCGAAGTCAGGAGAACGGTCCCCGGACAACTCCGCAGGCCGGAGAAAAGGGGCTTCCGCACCATAACCGATCGCCAATTGGGCATATTCGGTCGAATCCGTGGAGACGATCACCCGATCAACCAATCCGGCCTTTCTGCAGGCCATGATCGACCAGGCAATCAGCGGATGACCTCCCAGAAGGCGGACGTTCTTGTGCGGAACGCCCTTTGAACCGGAACGGGCGGGAATCAAGGCAATGGTCTGTCCCATGATCAACCTCTATTGCTTGAAATAGTGATGCTCAATCAGACCGCACAGAATATGCCCGATCATGATGTGAGACTCCTGAATGCGGGCAGTCACGGTCGAAGGGACACAGAGACACTCGCAGAGGGATTTGATTTTCCCACCGCTTTGCCCGGTGAGACAGACGGTGGTGATTTTCATCCGGTTGGCCATCTCGACGGCGAGCAGCAGATTGGGGCTGTTGCCACTGGTGGTGATGGGAATGAACACATCACCCGGTTTGGCGATGCCTTCCAGTTCCCGCGCGAACACCTGATCGTACCCATAATCGTTGCCGATGGCACTGATGGCCGAACTGTTGGTGCCCAGAGCCAAAGAAGCCAACGGAGCCCGATCGAACATGAAACGGGAGGTGAATTCGGCGGACAGATGCTGCGCATCGGCGAAACTGCCGCCGTTTCCGGCGAACAGAACCTTCCCCCCCTGACGCAAAGAGTCCAGACACCGCTGCGCCAGATCACCGATCTGCCCGATCAACCGGGAATCGTTCAAAACCGCCTGCTTCACCGCGATGGATGCTTCGATCTGACCTCGAACCGCTTCGGAATATGACTCCATGATTGCTCTCCACGCTTGAGTGACGGCACCATACCCATCCAGGCTGCCGATGCTTTTTCGCCGTTTTCGCCCTTACTCGTGAAAATCCAGCGTCGCAAACCCATGTTGCTTGATCAATTCATTGCACTGGGCCGACTTCATATCCTCGCGGACCATCTCTTTGACCAATGCATCGAACGAGATTTTAGGCACCCATCCCAGTTTGTCACGGGCTTTGCTGGCATCTCCCAGCAAGGTGGCCACTTCGGTCGGACGAAAATAACGGGGATCCACCTGCACGATCAAACGTTTTTCGGTCCGGGAACCATCGGCGGAGGGCACCAGCCAATACCCTTTCTCATTCACCGACTCCCCTTCCCATTCCAGCACCATATCCAGTTCCCGGGCCGCCGCGACCACAAAATCCCGCACGCTGTACTGCACCCCGGTGGCGATCACAAAATCATCGGGTTGATCCTGTTGCAGCATCAACCATTGCATCTCCACATAGTCGCGGGCATGCCCCCAATCCCGTTTGGCGTCGAGATTGCCCAGATAAAGGGACTCCTGCTGTCCCAGTTTGATGGCCGCCAACGCTCTGGTGATCTTTCGGGTGACAAACGTTTCACCCCGGATCGGGCTCTCGTGATTGAACAGAATCCCGTTGCACGCATACATGCCATACGCCTCACGATAGTTGACCGTGATCCAGTAGGCATAAAGCTTGGCCACCGCATAGGGACTGCGGGGATAAAATGGGGTGGTTTCCCGCTGGGGCACCTCTTGCACCAGCCCATACAGTTCGCTGGTGGAGGCCTGATAAAAACGGGTTTTCTTCTCCAGGCCGAGAATGCGGATCGCTTCGAGCAGGCGCAACGTGCCGAGAGCATCGGAATTGGCCGTATATTCAGGCTCTTCGAAACTGACCGCCACATGGGATTGGGCCGCGAGATTGTAAAGTTCATCGGGTTGAATCTGCTGGATGATCCGGACCAATGAAGAAGAGTCGGTCATATCCCCGTGATGCAGAAAAAACCTCAAATTTTTGTTATGCCGATCCTGATAGAGATGATCGATGCGGTCGGTGTTGAACAGACTGGTCCGACGCTTGATGCCGTGGACAACATATCCCTTTTCCAACAACAATTCGGCAAGATAGGCCCCATCCTGACCGGTGATGCCTGTGATGAGTGCCACTTTGTCGGTGTGCATCATGATCGATTCTGCTCCAGAAAATCGGTATAGGCTCTATGGAGTCCCTCTTCCAGTCCGACGGAGACGGACCATCCAAGGGAGGTCAGCAAACGGTTATCGAGTAATTTTTTGGGGGGACCATCGGGTTTGCCAGGATCGAACTCGATACGGCCTTCAAAGCCGATCACCCGGCCAATCAGCGATGCGAGTTCCGCAATCGAGATGTCCTGTCCGCAGCCGACGTTGATGTGGCTGAGCATGGGGCGAGTATACGCATCATAGGTCGATTTGTCCAGATGCATCACATGCAGGCTGGCGACCGCCAAGTCATCCACATAGAGAAATTCCCGTTTCGGGCGACCACTTCCCCAGATGGTGACACTCGGAAGACGCTGAAGTTTGGCCTCGTGAAACCGACGGATCAAGGCCGGAATCACATGACTGTTTTCCGGATGATAGTTGTCGCCCGGACCATACAGATTGGTGGGCATGACACTGCGATAATCCAGACCGTGGGAGGCTCCGTACTGCCGATTGTAGCTTTCGCACAACTTGATGCCGGCGATCTTGGCGATGCCATAGGGTTCATTGGTCGGTTCCAGGGCACCGGTCAGCAGGGCATCTTCTCGCATGGGTTGCGGCGCGAGCTTCGGATAGATGCAACTGGAGCCCAAAAACAACAACTTCCTGACCCCGACGCAAAACGCTCCATGAATGATATTGGCTTCGATCATCAAGTTCTGATAGATGAACTCCGCCGGATAGGTGTTGTTGGCATGGATTCCGCCCACCTTGGCCGCCGCCAGATAGATCTCGTCGGGTTTTTCCCGACTCAGAAGATCCATGACCGCCTGCTGGTTGGTCAGATCCAGTTCGGAGGAACGGCGCAGGATCAGACGATCCTCCGGATGCCCCTGTGCCAACAACTGACGCACGATGGCCGAACCGACCATGCCGCGATGGCCAGCCACAAAAATTTTGGCGGCACTCATGCCCCCGCCCTCCCATAGGTATCCTCGAAACGCACGATATCGTCTTCGCCCAGATAGCTGCCCGATTGCACCTCGATGATTTCCAGGGGCACCTTGCCGGGATTGGCGAGTCGGTGCACTTCACCCAGAGGAATATAGGTGCTTTGATTTTCCGTCAGCAGAATCTTGCTGTTGCCCACCGTGACTTCGGCGGTTCCCGACACCACGACCCAATGCTCCGCCCGGTGGTGATGGCGTTGCAGACTGAGCGAAGAGCCAGGTTTCACCAGAATCCGCTTGACCTGAAACCGGGGGCCGGCATCGATGCTGTCGAACCATCCCCAGGGACGGTTGACCTTGCGATGGGTCACGGCCTGGGCGTTGTCCAGGTGATCCAGACGCGCCACCACATCCTTGACCCTTTCCACATGATCCCGATGCACCACCAAAGCCGCATCCGGCGTATCGATGACGAGCAGATCCTGCACGCCCAGTGCCACCACCGGTCGATGCGGCGCATGAATATAGGTATTGACCGACTGAAGGGCCAAACCATGACCGACCACCCGATTCCCCTGTTCGTCGGGGCTTTGGAGTTCGGCCACGGCATTCCAACTGCCGACATCGCTCCATTGTCCGCGAAACGGCACCACCGCCACATCCGAACACTTTTCCATCACCGCGTAATCGATGCTTTCCTTGCGGCAGGCGAGAAAGGCCTGAGGTTCGGGTCGCACGAAGGTATGCCCTCCCGCGCCACCCTGATGAAGCTCGCGACTCGCCCCCCCCATGGCCGTCCGACAACAGGCCAGAATATCCGGAGCATGGTGTTCCAAGGCTTGCACAAGCCGGTCCGCGCGCGCCAGAAAGATGCCGGCATTCCAGAGCACATCCCCTTGCAGACACAACGCCTGAGCCTTTCCGACATCGGGTTTTTCGATGAAGCCATCGACCTGCCGACTGCCATCCGACCGTTCCCGGCCCTGGCGGATATAGCCATAGGCGGTACTCGGAAAACAAGGATTCACCCCGAACGTGACGATGGCTCCCTGATTGGCTGGAGCTTGCCCCTGCTCCACCATCGACTCGAACGCCTGGATGTCCGGAATGTGATGATCGGCGGGACAAAAAAGCATCATCGCTTCCCGATCTCCCTGGGCCTGCACATGCAGTACCGCCAACGCGATTGCGGCGGCGGTATTGCGGGCCTCGGGTTCCAGGATGAGGGAACCGGTCATGGAGAGTGCATCGAGGGTATCGGCCACCAGAAAACGATGCTCATCCGACGCCACGCACAGCACCTGACTGGCCCATCTCCCCACCCGTTCCAAGGTCAGATTGAGCAGGCTTCGTTCTCCCACCAGTGCCACGAACTGCTTCGGAAAACTTTTGCGACTCATCGGCCACAATCGAGTTCCCGAACCACCACACAAAACGACCGCCGTGATTGACATCATTTCCAATATCCGTTTGACCGAAACGAACTTCGTTCAACGACCGGAATCATTCGCCTCAGCGAATCAAGAACAATCCCCGATTCGGGGTGATCCGATCCAGATGGACCACCCGACGCCCCAGACGACTCACCGTGGCGACCAGATTCTCTTCCGTATAATCGGGACGCGGCACGCCACGCCGTTGCAACAGCATTTTCCCCATGGGATCTTCACTGCCGACGAACTCCAGGATCAGCACCGGTGACGTGGCCAACAGGGTTTCCACCGCCTGATCCAGAGGAATCAATTTACCCAGACAAACATGATGAATCAAGGCCAGAGCGATGCTCACCTCCGGTTTGACACGCTCCCAGAAGGCGGGTCTTTCCGTGAGACGCCACCCCATGGAAGGAGAGGGCGCGGTGAAATCGCTCAGCAGGGCCAGGGTCTGGGAGAGTCCGGATGCGGCAATGGCGTTGACGCATCCCGCATCCGCATCGGTCGCCACCACCATCTGGGCATATTTCTGGGCCAGACGGGCGTAGAATCCGGTATTGGCTCCCAGATCACACAACAATGACGGACGACTCATCTCGGCCAGCCAGGATTCCACGAGTTGCGCCTTGTGCAAGCGGGCCTCCTGATCATATCCCTCCTGGGCGGCGTAATCGGTCCAACCGCCGAACTTCGGAGGCGGCAACCGCTCCAGCAGTCGTTTCATGCGGGCGAGCATCCGCACGAGGCTCTGCTCGGCCATCTTGACACTCTTGTTGATGCCGGATTCGCGGGAGAGATCCAGATCGCTGAACCAGTTTTGCAACAGCGATTGCAACAGCACCTCCAGCGCGACGCCCGGCTTGAAAATCCGCCCCCATCCCAGCAATCGGGCGGTACTGTGCACATCGATCCGGGCTCCGGCCACCCCGGACAAAAAGGCCGAATGGGGCATCTCCAGATAGGAGGAGAGCATCAATGGAAACAGCATGGTTTCACAGAACTGTCCCAAACCCGGCCAGGGGCCTTCCCGCATCGGTTCGATGGAGGCGGTATCGATCAGCACCATGCGTCCACCGTACCATTGAACATTGGCGGGATCCGCATCTTTCAGCCACCATCCCGCCGGCACGAGGGCCGACATCAATTCAAGGTGCAGCAGGGCGGCCTCACGCAACGTGGTGAAGGACCATTCATGAGAGTAGGAGATGACTTTGACTTTTTCGTGTTCCACCACCGATTCCGCATGCAGGGCATCCGGCAGCGAAGCGGGAATCCAGGTAGGGATCAGAACGCCCCGTTGTTGCAACATCCGACCGACGGTCGAATCGTTGAAGCGATTCCATTGCGCCATCCCCTCCGGGGTGAGACAGCGAAAAATTCTCCCGGCATCCTCGACCACATAGCCATAGGGATCCCGAAAACTGGCACGATTGCGCACCGGTTTCGCACGCACATCCGATTCATCGATCGTTGTTTCCATACAGACGCTCCTTGATGCTCCGGTTGCAACCACGGGCATTACCAACCTTGGCGGTATTGGGTCAAAGGACTCTCGCCGAATGTGGCATTTTGAGTGATCCAGGCTCCGAGTTCCTGTCCATTCCGCAGTTGTCCACTCATCAGCAGGGCGACAAAGGATCGGTACAGGGTCAGATTGAAGGGATGCGAGAACTCCATGGGAGGCTGACCTCCGGCGAATTTGACAATCAGAGGCACACGATGATCGCTCAGGCCCATATCCATTCGTTTACGACGATAGTAATGATCGGCCTTGATGATCACCGTGGTCGAATCCCACCGTCCGGCCTCTTCCATTGCGCGACGCATTCTTTGAAATACCCGATCGACCCCGGACAGATTGGCCAGATAGCTCTGCCGCCCCAGTCCGACATCGGAGAATCGTCCATTTTCCGCATCATAAACGGTAGGCAGATGGGGCAACAACAAATGCAGATAGATCAGATCGGCATCGGAATGAACCGCCAATTGCACGGCGTTTTCGATGGCCGAGGTCAGCGTTCCGGAAGGCGGATGCACCTGAGTCCAGGAACGGATGCTCTGCTCCAGGCCCACCGAGTTGAAAAAGGCCATGACACGACTCAGGGAGATCAGTGCGGCTTCGGTCACCCCGTCCAAGACGCCATTGGGGTGATCCAACACACTGGGAACCACCGTATCCGCGTCGAAACGGCCAGCGATGCGGAAATTCGGCAGATAGGCAGGACTCATCCGCAAACTGCGTTTACCCATGGCGCGCACATCCGAAAAGATCGACTCCTGCTCGGAGAGCATGCCCTGTCCCTGATCGAAAAATTCAATTTTTTTGTCACCCGGATTCTGTTCATCGTGCTTGCTGTCCGTCACCAATCGTCCGGTCAACATCGCCGGCACGGATTTGGCCGTGGAGTGCATCGGGGCATAGGCCTGGGTGGAAAAGAAGGACTCTTTCCGGAGTCGATCCATTTCCGGCATCTCCACGCTCGCGGGTCGTTTGGGAAACCCGATCTCGAAATCGAATTCGTCGAACAGCACCGTCACCACCCGGGGCTTCTGCACCCCGGCGGGCAACCGGGACCAGGTGGGATCCTCGCGGATCACCCCGCCTCCCAACGGATTGAAGGCCATCGAAACGGCCTTGCCAAAGGTGACAAAAGCAAAAGGGGTCATCAGATAGGCAACGACAATCAGCCCCTGAACGATCTGTTGCGGTCGGCGCCACACCGCCAAGCCGGCCACACTCAAGATTGCCAACGCCAGCACACCGATCATCACCAAATTGTCGGTGAAATAATAATGCGCCAGACCGGGAAACCAAGTGGAAAGAAACGGTTTGACCGTCGTCAAGGCAATCAACCCCCACACCATCAGCAGCAGACAGGCCCGCAAATGGACGCTGCGCATCAGAGGAAGGCGTAAAAAAATATAATTCACCGCAAAAAAGAGCACCGCGAGAATCAAAACCAACAACGCCGCCCCGAGATAATCTCCGGGACTGCGCGAAAACTGATCGTTGATGGCAAAAATCGTCGCCCAAAGAGGCAGGGAAAGCAGATTGCTCAGCGAAAGGGAATGAAAAAACAAGCGAAGATTGGTCATGTAAAGGGTCTGTCCCGCATTTTATAGGCTGACATCCCGTTCGGACAATCACACTGACTGGAGATGCCACCCACTCCAGAATGGCTCCCCCTCATCCGGAAAATTCCACACACCGAACCAGACGTCACACACATCAAATCCGAACGACCGCATACAACTGAATCTGTCGAATTATTTCTTGATATCGGATTGGTTCTTGCCCAAAATTTTGCACCAGATTCTGTACAGCAAATGCCGAAACACAAAAAAAGCGCCGGCAACCCCACTCAACAACATTTGCAGCAGAATCGATCCATTGATCGGATCAATATAAGCAAGCGCATACGACGGAAACAATAAAACAAGAAAGAATACAAAAGCGACATTACCAAAATTTTTCATTAGGATTGCCTCACAAGAATGAAGTAAAATTCGCTTCAACAACAAACCACACAAACCTTTGGTGAAAATACAACATTACGACGACAACAGCCCGGATCACCGTCCAGCCCAACAAAAAGAAACTGCAAGAATTGCGCACAAAACGGTTATCTTATCCGCTTCGTCCCATCCCCGACAAGAACAGCGTCCAAGTGTAGCAATCGAGAGGATAAAGGCCAAGCGCTTTTTTGCCTGAACGCCTAAAAATTCACAATACAAGATCATAGTTCTTCAAAAATAAATCCGATTTATCTTATGGCCGATAAAATGATTTAATTTTGCGCATCATCCCCCGGAACGACCCGATGCAACCGGGTTGAAGAACGCCCTTTGCACATCCAAGAACAAACCTTTCTGAAGGCCATTCCGGGCGGGCCGCACCCCCGAAAAAACAGGCCCCGGACCATCCCCGCGATCAGAACGCATAACCGGTCTGCATACCCAGCGACCAGCCACGTCCGGGAGCCGGTTCATAAAAACGACCATTCCCATCCCCAACCACCACGGATCCAATATAACGACGATCCGCAAGATTATCGACACGCACAAACTCACTCCAGTTCCAGCCTCCCATCGCCTGTTCCCATCCCAAGCGCAGATTGGCGATGGCATAGGCCTCGGCAGGCTGTTGACGGTTGCTGTCTTCGACCTCGATCTTGCCACGCGCGATCCCTTCGAGCGCGACATGAAACGCACTCGGATCGTGTCGCCAACTCACCTCCCCGAACACCATGCGCTCCGGAACGCCCGGCAGACGAGAACCGACCTCCACCACCGTCGGGATGCCCAGGATGCGCGCCGTGAAGGGTTCGGCATAGCGTGCCTCCAGTTGGGTCATGGCCAAATGGGTCGCCAGTCCATGCCCCCATTGACTGGTGACGGCCGCTTCCACACCGCGTCGCACCGTCAATCCCGCATTGCGATAGCTGGTACGCCCCCCCGCGCTGGCATCCACCACCAGTTCCCGTTCGGTGCGAATCTGAAACAAAGCCACGTTCACCCGGCTGTGATCCCCGAGCCACCATTTGAACCCGGTTTCCAGATGGATACTTTCCGCCGGTTCCAGAGTATAGCTGAAAGAGCCGTCGCTCCCGGAATAGAACAACTCTCCCAGCGTCGGCGTTTCGAAGCCCTTGGCGGCACTGACATAAAGATTGAACGTCGGGGACCAACGATACAACACCGCCGCCATGGGCGTCAGATTGGCATAACGCACGCGCCCCCCGTCATCGCCGTTGCCGGTGGTCACGTAGTGATCATCGACCGAAAACGTGACGTGACTGTATCGAAGCCCGGCGGACACCCCCCACTGTTCGCCGAGCCACTCCAGTTGGGCATAGGGATCGACGCTGACCATCCGATCCTCTTCCTGACGACGCAATGCCCCTTGCACCCCAAGGGTGGTGCCGCTGAAATTGGCATAACCTCTCCGGTCATCCAGGGCGTATTCGTAATCCAACCCCACCGTCGTGGTCAATTGACCGTCGAACAACGGCAAACGGCTCGACCAGTTCCCCAGAAATCCGGCAAACTCCCGATCAAACGCGATGACGCCTCCCGGGTGTTTGCGTACCGGATCACTCTCGGGCGCGTCTGCGGCAATCTGTTGCAGGGTCCAGGGAATCGATTGAAACTGCTTGACCGAACGTTGTCCGGAGTAGCCGGAAACCACCACGCTCTGTGCGTCGAACCGTCGCTCGTAACGAAAGCCGCCCTGCACGTGATCGATGCTCTTGCGGGTATTGTACAGTTCGGCGGCAGGCTCGACACCGCGAGGATTCTGGGAATAGCGATTCCATGTCACCCCCAGGGGATCCTCGGCCTGCTGGGAGAACCCGTTTCCCAGCAGCGTCAGACGGCTGGAGAGATCCGGAGCATGGGTGAGTTTGATGAACTGCTGATTCCGTTCGACGGCACTGTGATCCCGATAGCCATCCCCCACCAGACGCGAGGCATCGAGCACATAACCAAGCCCCCGACTCTCCCCGGAGGCATTCCCATCGACCTTCCAGGTATCGTCGCTGCCGACGAACAGGCCGCCATCGACACGGGGAGCCCCTTTGCCATCCCGCGTGAACAGTTGAATCACACCGCCCGCGTGATTGCCATAAATCGAGGACATGGGGCCACGCAACACTTCGATCCGTTCGGCCTGATCCAGATTGAAGGTGGCCACCTGCCCTTGACCATCCGGCATGGTGGCCGGAATGCCATCGCTGATCAGACGCACCCCGCGCACCCCGAACGCAGAACGCGCGCCAAACCCCCTGGAGGAGATCTGAAGATCCTGGGCGTGATTCTGTCGATTGAGCACCGTCACGCCCGGCACAGCCGCGAGCGCCTCGGAGAGATTCACCCGGGGATGATCGGCGCGGATTCTCGACAGATCCACCCCATCCACCGAGGCCGGCAGATCGAAGCTGTCGTGTTCGACGCGACTGCCGGTCACCACCACCGTATCGAGCAGCGACTCCGCAGGCTCCCCAACCGCGACGAGCGGAAAAAGCCATGCGGTCAAAAAACCGCAGCGCGCAAACGAGTTGACCTTCATTTCCGGTGTTCGACTCCGTTGCGTCATCCGGGCCTCGACAGCGAATCCGCCACTCAACGGATCAGAATATCGACCACCTCCTCGACCTCTTCATGGGTCAGCCCCACCGGAGGCATGGTGGTGCCGGGAACGAAGCCCATGGGATCCTCGACATATCGGATCAGATTCTCCCGGGTCCACACCCCCTCGGTCTTTTTCAGCGCATCCGAATAGTTGAAATTGTCCGACGCGATTTTTCGGTTGAGCAGATTGGTCAGGGTTGGCCCCATGTTCGACGGCGTGGTCTGCTCGAAATGGTGACACGCCAGGCAGGAGTTGATCTTGGGCTCGAAATTGTATCCGGCATTCTTGGCGTTTCCTTTCAGAAGATTCTCATCCACCGTGAGGAAAATCAAATAGGAAGAGTCCGTCAGCAACACGATCTGCCCTGGCAATTCGGTGATGTCGCGGATACGACTGCCAATCCAGATCGGTTCCGAAAAGATGACCCGCTCTTCTTTATACTTGATGCGGAACAACGATTGGGCCTTCAGAGAACCCACCAGAAGATCCCCATCCCATTTGGGATGAAACGCCTTCATGGCATGAACGGCAGAGGTGGCCACGGAGGGCACGAACGCATACAGAGGCTCGGAGAGTTGCAGATTTTCCGGAATCGTGCCAGCGGGCCAATCGTAATCATAGGTGCCATAACGGGTGCCGTAGGTTTGATACGGCCAGCCGAAATTGCGACCGGGCACGAGACGATTCAACTCATCTCCGCCCTGAGGGCCATGTTCTGCGGAGATGATATCCCCGGTTTGGGAAACGGTCAGCCCCTGCACATTCCGATGTCCGAACGTGACCATTTTGACCGCTTTGCTCTGCAAATCCAGCTCGAACACCTTGCCGGATTGGGAGTTCAGATTTTGCGACGTTGAGTTCAATTTCCCATCTTCGAGCACATCATCGGCATAGCCGATCGAAAAATAGATCTTGCCCCGTTCCAGAATGATTTTTCCGCCACCGGCGTGGCTGGAATATTTGACCGGATAGTCCTGACTCTCGAAAATGGTCTCCCACGGGCCGGTGGCCTTGAGGCTCTCCTTGTGGACCGGAATGGTGGAGATGGCGAAACGGTTGGCCTCGCTGCTGATGAACTTGGCATGACCCACATACAGACGACCGCCCGCAGGATCATAGACGATCGAATGGGCGCGCATCGCATCGGAGTTGAACAGGGTATTCTTCGAATCGACGATGAACTCCCGCATCCGATTGGGAAACTCCCCATAATCGAGGGGGAGCAACTTGTCATTCTGGAACAGATAGATTCCGCCAAACCGATCCATGACCACCAGTTTGCCTTCCGCCACCGTCAGTGCGCCACCGGCGGCAGGAAAGGTTCCGGACTCTCCGACCCAAACGGAGCGAAAGTGCAACGGCAGGAGCGTGGTTTCGATGGATTTCACTTCATTGCGGCTGGAGGAACCGACAGCATATTGCGCTTTCAACTGCTGCTCGATATAGGCCTCCTCACCACCGGCCTTGAGAATCTTGACATATCGCTGGACCCCCTTGACCGCCGTGGCCAGATGTTCATAAGGATAGGCCCGCTTCACCACCACCCGATACGCAAACACCAAACCGATCATCAGCAAAATCAGAAAAAAAATACGCGTTTTGGTCACTTGGATGGTAATTTGCACGAAAAAGTCCTCGCTTTATCTACTCAAGCATTGAATATCGGCCATGGAGATCGCCCGAGGCCGCCTTGTCAAACGAAGACGGCCAGCCGTTTTCCGCTGGCCGTCACAGGCAACCCCTTCCGAGGGAATCCCCCCAAACCATCGCGCTGATCACGACGGAGGCAAGAGCACCCCCATCCTTTTCGGGAAGGGCGTAACGGACGGCGACAGCGGAAACATCCAAGGGGAGAGATTTCCCCCGGCAGGAACCAGAGAGGTGGCCCCTGGCATGAAATTCGTGGCGGCCCCCCCCCGAACCGGCCCACGAAAGCGAATCAACAACTCCAATAACGCAACTTCTTGGCGACACCGGCTTCGGTTTTGGTGATCACCTTTTCCCCAGTACCCAGAACCACGGGAATTTTACGAATCTGTTTCACCAGGCTTTCCAAACCAGGCGCTTCCAGGGAAGCGGCCTGATCGCTGCCATACATGGCCCGGTCGAGGGTGATATGACGTTCCACGACCACGGCTCCCATCATCGCCGCCATCACCGAGGGAGAGACCGAAGGCTCGTGTCCGCTATACCCGACCGGCAATTGATAGCGTTCCCGCAGGCTCTGAATGCATCTCAGATTGAGCGTCTCTTCCGGAGAGGGATACTCGGAAACGGTATGGACGATCACGATGGGGCACTCATGCTGATTGAAAATCGCGACCGCCTGATCGACCTGTTCCAGGGTACACATGCCGGTGGAGACAAAGGTCAATTTTTTCTCTTCGGCGACCGCGTGGAGAAAATCGGGATGCGTCACCATGGCAGAAGCAATTTTGTTGTACTTCAGATTGTACTGACGCAGAAAATGCTGACTGGGAATATCCCAGGCCGATGCGAACCAATCGATGCCGACCTTTTTGCAATAGGCGTCGATTTCGTCATACTCTTTCTGTCCGAACTCCAATCCTTCCTTCTGTGCCCGTTGCGTGGTGCCCCAGGGGCTCTCCCGATGGCCGGCCAACAACTCTGGCGTATAGACGATATCGATGGTGCGCTTCTGAAATTTAACCGCATCACATCCCGCATCCTTGGCCATATCGATCAACTGTTTGGCAATATCCAAATCACCGTTGTGATTGATGCCAATTTCGCCAAAAACCAGCACATGAGCGGCGACAGGCCACGGAGATGTCTGGATGTAATTGAAAAAACTGTGACTGTTTGCCACTGAATATTCTCCTCATACCATCGATGGTTGTCTATTTCGTCTGCCGCGATCCCCACGGGAGATCACGATCGATATCACGGACGTTGATGCCATAAAAACCGTCTGCGGGAACGACACAACGACTTCCCCTGCCGATCGAAACCAATCCGCATGCGACAAGGAAAGCCAACAAAATGAGCTCGCCAAAATTCACCGCCCGGACACTCCCGCGCACCGTCCGGGCCTGTGTGCTCTCACGATTTCAGATATACGGAGAATGTCGCCTGTCACCGGTCCGCCATGGGTCCACAAAAATCGGACGCGCATGATCCTTGTCAGGCATCGAAAAAAATACAACGATATTCTTTTCCAATCCCGACACAAAACCCTGCCCCGATGGCTTCTCCCCATCCGACAGTGATTGCAACAGGTCAAAATCAAACAAATCCGCCGTTCCAACACAGCTTGGCAATAGTAGAGATGGCTCTGATTAAAGTCAACACATCTTTGCTGCCCTCATCCTCACCCAAGACGCGCCTTCCATGCGGCCTGAGCTGGACCCAAATCAAGGACAGAAACCGGACTGAAACAAGCGACACCTCGACCAGGGATGAAGGCCGTTCCGGTTTCGACCTACGGCTTTCAAAAATCGTGAAAATGTTTTCAATCACCCTTCGGCCCCCTTCTCCGGGCTCATTGTGGCCTGAGCCTTCAGACAGCCACCCTTTCGCTGAGACCTTCATGAACCTGGTTCGGGGTTCCGGAATCATCCCCCCTCGAAGCAAGTGACCCGATTGCGTCCTCCAGCCTTGGCCCGATACTGGATTCGACCATGCGATGACCGGGCCATTGTCCCAGAATGATGTAGCCCCTCTGATTTGCAGAAAAAACCAGACGACACGCAATTCGTCATAGGGCACGAACAACAGAGCGTAGAGAAACCAACATGGCGAAAATCCAGGCCACAGGCAGAAAGCGTTCCCGATGCCCCACAGCAGGATCAACAGGGCCGTGTCGATGACGGAATAGCTCTGCGTCATGGTCCAATGAATCGTGCCCAGCTGGACCACGCCGGTTTCTTCTGCCACCAAAAACGCGACGGTGAAAAACAACCCATCGATCATTAATATATAAGTAAAATGAAGCGAAACTGATCACACTATTAGTGTATTTTAAACAAAAATACACCGATAATAAATAATTTCAATTTTTGTTTCAGCACAGGATACGATCTTTGGTGAATTATGTGAAAATTCAAGGCCATGCCAGAAAAACGGGCAAATCAAATAAATTTTGCAGCTTTTTTTAGCGAACAAATTGTTTTGTACATTTGTTCCGAACTGTGTTTTAATCGTTCTGCGTCGAATATCGTGGGGGTGAAACGGCTTCGACGGGGCAGTGAAAGGATCGAGAGGCGACTCG
>JADGBU010000001.1:32224-34021 GCA_015231295.1 Magnetococcales bacterium
TGTCTGACTAAGTGTTTCGGACGCGGGTTCAACTCCCGCCACCTCCACCAATTTGATTTTGAAGCTTTTTCTCTCGCCGCCTCCGGGCGGTTTTTTTCTTGCACAATAAAACAATTTTAATTTCGTCCCGAGATGGTTTCTCCAACACTTTTTTTTGTATGATTGATCTCCTCTGGGTTGGGATCGAACCCCCAATTGGAGACCCTTGTCCACTCCCTCAGGTACACTTCCGCCGGAAGAGCCGACAATCCATTTTCACATACTTCACTGACCGCTCCCCACATACTCCCGCAGCACCGCCACAAACCGCCTCATCTCCTCCAGAGGCGCGATCGTCAAACGGAATGTCTTCACCAGAGCCGGCGCCACCATGGGCCGGACCAGAATCCCATTCTGTTTCATATAACCGACCAGCGCATCCCGATCCTCGGGTTGCACGAGCATGAAATTGGCGGCGGCGGGATAAAATTTGATGCCCAACTCCCGCAACGCATTTTCCGTGAACGGTTTCCCCCGGGTCATGACCTCGTTCACATAATCCCAGGCATGGGGCAGATCCAGTTGCGCATCGGCTACAGCCACTGCCACGACATTGACATCAAACGGACCGCGCACCTTGTACAACTCCCGGATCACCTCCGGTTGGGCGACGACATATCCCAAACGCAATCCAGCCATGGCGAAGGCTTTGGAAAAGGTGCGCACCAGAATCAGATTCTTGAACTCATCCATCCAACGCAGACAACTGACCCCCGTGAACTCATAATAGGCTTCATCCAGCAGCACCGGCAGATCCGGGTGACGGGTCAGCACTTCGCGGATGGTTTCCAGGGGAACGACAGAGCCGGTGGGATTGTTGGGATTGATCAGCACGATCAATCGGGTGTTGTGGTCGATGGCGTCCAGAAAACGTTGCGTGGGAAAATTCATCTCCGCGTCGAAGGGCACCCCTTGCACGCGGGCCCCGATCACCTGGGCCACATGGGAAAAAATCGGAAACTCGGGTTGCGCCACCACCATCCCATCGCCGGGATTCAAAAAGGCCCGCAACAGAATCTCGATCCCCTGATCCGACCCATTGGTGATGATCAGATTCTCCTCATCGACGCCCAGATGGTGCGCCAGACGCGGCATAAACGTCCGATATTCCGGATATCGGGAAGCGGAACCGCCTGCCCACAACCGTTCGAGCACCGGGCCGATTTCCGGCGGCAAGGCGCGGGTATTTTCATTCAGATCCAGGCGCACATATTGGGTTCGATCCAATCCGGTCCAAGGGGGCGCGTAAGCCGTGAGTGCCTGAATATTGGGCCGAATGCGCGATTGAATAGTCATCATCTCAAACCATCGAAAAAAAGAGAGGGTCTGGGGGATTCCTCCCCCAGGGTTCTGCCCGTACCGTTACAGCAACGTGGCCTTGACGCCCGGAGGCATGCCCTTGCGTTGCGGATTGATGGCAAACGTTTCCCGCAGAGCGACCCCCAAATGGTGAAAAATCATCGGCCATCCCGTTTCCGGATCCGGAATCGACTGGAAATGGACCACCAGAGAGGCGGTCAAGCCCCCCACCAGGCCATCGAGAAAATCATCGAGATCCTCGGAGCGGAGCCCATGGAGCACATCCTGTCCCACCAGAAACCGTTGACGCAGCGACTCACGCGCGTCGTTGAGGGGCACCAGACACAAAAACTTGCGCCCTTCGACGCTGATGCCGACCCGAACCGGAGATTGCAAATCTTCGGGCACCTGCACGCTGCTGCCCGCGCCATTCACGCCGGTCCCTTCCATGCGGCTCTT
>JADGBU010000001.1:34077-90372 GCA_015231295.1 Magnetococcales bacterium
AGCACCACATGGCTGGAGCTCAACGCCAGGGCGCGACACTCCACAGAGAGTGAAAATCCCGCATGATCCGCCAATCGGGTCAGCAGATCCGGCAGGCTGCCGATCTGGATCGAGTCGGCCACGTCGAACAGAAAACCATGCTCCGCCGTCCGGGAAAAATCGACGATCACGGTCAAGGCACTTTCGGCGGTGATCCGGACCGCCTTGCAGCGGGTCAAACTTTTCTCCTCGATGGTGAAACGGGCCTCCCGCGCGGCACCCGGACGGGTTTCGGGGGCGACGGTCGGCACCACCACCGGCAGGGGGTCGAGCATGCGATTCAGGGCAATGCCCAGGGTGCGATAGATACCCTCCCAGGCGTGATGGGGATCTTCCGCAGAGCAGAGACGCACGCCGATTCTGGCCTTCATGCCCTGAGCGAGACCGGTCATCAACTCCCACATGGGGCGACCGGTGGCGGCCTGTTCGCAGCGCAGACCGAGAAACCACTCCCCATCCACCCCGCTGCCCCGGATGAATTCGGCGGCGGGCCGATCGGCATCGAGTTCCACCAGAATTTCCGCGCTGCCGTCATCGATCATCCCCAGGGCGGCGGCGCGATTCCGATGCCGGGGCATCTGCGCCAGTTGCTGGCCGAGCATACATCCCAAGTCGAGCCATTGATCGTTGTTCCACTCCAGGCGAATCCCCATGCCCAGTCGCCAGGCGATATGCTCGACCATGTGACTGACGAAATCGTTGGGGGTCAGGATCTGTTTTTTTCGTATATCGCCGCTCTGGATGGCCAGATGCAGCGGATGAAAGGCCTGATAGACCTGATTGGCCATGCCGCATCCGGCCAGCGTGTCGAAACGGGTGCCGCCGGTGGTCACGGCCACGGTATGGCATCCGGCGCGGAATCCCGCCTCCAGTCCGAGCAGGGAGTCCTCGACCACCACGCAGCGTTCCGGCGGCACGCCCAGTTGGCGCGCGGCATGAAGATAACCATCCGGAGCCGGTTTTTTCTGAAACCCGGGCAGATCGTTGCCGATGATCAGCTCCACGGCCCGATGAATGCCGGAGCGTTCCAGAATCGCCTGGACATCCCGGGTGGCGTTGTTGGAAACCACCGCCATGCGAATGCCTTGTTGTCGGGCCGCCTGCAAAATTTCGGGGATGCCCGGAAGCAGATCGAAGGCGGTTTGCAGACGGGCGATTTCGTACTGTTCCAGGATGGCCGACCGGATGGACTCGGCGCACGTAAGGCCCTGGGTTTCCTCCAGATGGGCAAAAATCCGCTGCCAGAAGGCCGGAGGATGCAGCGCGAAGATGGAACCGATAAACTCTTCGGTCAGCGGAGCGGCGGCCTCCCATCGTTCCTGGAGCAGTTGATTGCAAAGACGCAGATCCAGACCCAGAGAGTCGATGAGAACGCCATCCATGTCCCAGAGGATGGCCGCGCAATCGGTCGGCAGCAGCAGACGTTGCGCGAGGAGTGATTTGGAGGAGCACTGAGAGCTGTTCATGGAAAGTTCCGATCCGGCCAGGTGATCATCAACCATTGAAAAAAAAGAGGGGGTCTGGGGGATTCATCCCCCAGGATTTTGACTTTCAAGAAAAAATATTCAGTTGAACGTCCCAGGGGCGTTGCCCCTGGACCCACCAGGGGCCATTGGCCCCTGGACCCCGACAGTGGTAGCGAACGGGAGTCAGTCACAAATCGAATTTTTGATGATCATGATCTCGTCCATGCTGGAAAGCAAAGCGTCCACAATCGTCGGATCGAAGTGCCGGCCCCGTTCCTGGGTGATCAGGGCCACGGCATCGGCCACCGGCCAGGGTTTTTTATAGGGACGCCAGGAGGTCAAGGCATCGAAAACATCGGCCACGGCGCAAATGCGACTTTCGATGGGAATCGCCTCGCCGGACAATCCCTTGGGATAACCGGTGCCATTCCACTTTTCATGATGGGTCAAGGCGATTTTGTGGGCGGTCACGAGGGGCTCGTCCCGATAACCGGACAGAATGTTGCCGCCGATGGTGGCATGCGTCTTGATGATCTCGAACTCTTCCGGCTCCAGCCGACCGGGTTTGAGCAGAATGCTGTCGGGAATGCCGATCTTGCCGACATCATGCATCGGGGTGGCATGCAGAATCAGATCGCAATGCGCCTCGGACAACCCCAAATGTCGGGCAATGTGGGTGGCAAACTGTCCCATGCGGATCACGTGTTGTCCGGTTTCGTTATCCCGGTATTCGGCGGCGCGTCCCAGACAGCGAATCACCTCCAGACGGGTTTCGTGGAGTTGTCGGGTGCGCTCCTTGATTTTTTCTTCCATGCGTTTGTAAAGCAGACGCACCGTCAGCATGTTGCGAATGCGGGAGATCACCTCGGAGGGATTGAACGGCTTGTTGAGAAAATCCTGCGCGCCGTGCGCCAGAGCCTCCAGCCGGATCGACTCGTCGGTATTGGCGGTGATGACCAGAATCGGCAGATAGGGATCCCGACCGATGCGCTCCAGAATACGCATCACCTCGATGCCGGGCAGATGCGGCATTTCCAGATCCAGCAGCATCAGATCGAAACGCTGCTGAATCCACAGCTCTTCCACCTGCCTGGGATCGTCCAGGGTGACGACGTTGGCATATCCGTGCTGACGCAACAGGCTTTTCAGTACAATCAGATTGAGTTTTTGGTCGTCCACAATCAGAATGCGGGCCTGATTGCGTTCGGCATCCAGGCTGGAATCAATGGCAGCGGACATGGTATAACGTCACCTGGATACGACATCAAAAGGATCACGGATCGCGCGAAATGACTCTTTAGATCACTATATCGACTGCTTTCCATCGGTTCAAGTGTTTTGCCGTCCGGCCAGAAGAAAAAGGAGAGCCTTTTTATGAGGATCAACGCCGGCCAGTCGGCCTGGTTGCAGGGATTGCGGGACGATTTGGGTCAATTCGTGACCAGCCTGCAACACGACGATCACAGTGGACGTTATCGCCCCTGTCGCGATGGATCGGTGGAAGCCGGAACGAAGGCGGCTTTGGGATTCGGCTGCTTTGCCAAAAAAATTCTCGACGCCACCGGACTCTGGCCGCAACTGACCGCCGCCGAACAGCGAACCCGACTGGATTTTCTCCATGGTTTTCAGCTTCGGGAGGAGGAGAAGCCTCCCTTTCCGGGGATGACGGGAGCCTTTCTGGATAAGGCTCTGCTGAGAGCGATTCCCGCGCCGCCCGAATCGTGGCGCGCGCAGATGAAACGGCGGTGGCAAGGCGCGCCGCCCCCTCCCGATCCCAGAGCGGAAGCTTTGCTGGCCGAAACCAAACAGGCCATCGCCACCCTGGCCTGGTCGGACGAACCGCCTCGCGTTCCATTCGGCGGCTTTCCCCGACAGCCCGCCCCTCTGCTCGCCCGCCTGAACGGACTCGACTGGAGCCGTCCCTGGGGAGCCGGAGCCAAAAGCGCGGCCCTGGCGGTCTTCATCCGCACCCAGGGGCCACGGCTTCCCGACGTGGAGACGGTCGCTCTGCAACGGGTCATGACACAATTTCTGCAGGGTCTGGTGGATCCGACCACCGGCGGCTATTTCCGCGCCCCCTCCCCTCCGCCCCGAGGCCAGTTGATCAATGGAGCCATGAAGGTGCTCAACGCCCTGGAGTGGCTCGACGAACCGATTCACCAACCCGAACGCCTGATCGATACCTGCCTGCTGCAGGGACCGCCTCCGGCGGGATGCCATGTGGTGGATTGGATTTTCGTGGTTCACCGCTGTCTGGGTCAGACCGATCACCGTCGGCTGGAGATTCAGCAGCAGGCGGTGACGATTCTCGATCTGATCCGCCGTCATCAGAATCGGGACAAAGGGTTTTCCTACGCGCCAGGCCAGGCCCAGAGCCACTATTACGGGGCAGCGATCTCCCGGGGACTCGACGAGGGCGATCTGCACGGAAGCTGTTTGCTCACCTGGGCGGTCGCCATGATCGTGGAGATTCTGGAGCTGGATCTGCCCGGTTGGAAACCGTTCCGGGCATGATCCGCACCGCCACTCCCGATCGATCCGCACCTCGGGTCACGGTGCTCACCAGCGTTTTCAACGGGGCGCGCTTTCTGGACGAGGCCATCGGGAGCATTCATCGGCAGAGCTGCGGCGATTTTGAATATCTGCTGATCGACGACGCCTCCACCGACGCCACCCCGACGCTTCTCGCGACCTGGGCCGAAAGAGATCCCCGCATTCGGGTGATCCGCAACGAAACCAACCTCGGCCTGACCCGCTCTCTGAACAAAGGCATCCATCTGGCCCGCGCGCCGTGGATCGCCCGTCAGGATGCGGATGACTGGTCGCATCCCGAACGACTGGCCAAACAGCTTGCCCATCTGGAAACCCATCCGGAGATCGGTCTGTTGGGATGCGCCGCCTGGTGGATGGATCCTCTCGGTCAGCGGGAAGCCGCTCCCCGCGTCAATCCGGTCGATCACGAGGAGATTGCCTGGACCTTGTTATTCCACAATCCCTTTTTTCATACCTCGGTCCTCTTCTCCCGCGCTCTGGTGCGGACGCATCCCTACGACGAGGCCTGGCGTTTCGGACAGGATTTCGAACTCTGGGGCCGCTTGTCGCGGCATACCCGGTGCGCCAATTTGGCCGAACCGCTGGTCTGCATACGGCGTCACGAGGAGCGGGTCAGCGCGCGGCACTTTCAGAGTCAACAGGCCTCGACCCTGGAGTTGACCGCGAGCCGTTGTCGGGCACTCTGTCCGGAGCTGACCTGGGATCCGGAACGATTGCAGACACTGCGGAGCCTGCAAAGCTCCCGATGGGCCACCTCGGAGGAGTCGCCGGAGTTGCACGGAGTCTGGTTGCGGCTGTTTCAGGCGTTCGCGCAACAGGAGGGGCTGGATCGGCGACCTCTGGACGCGCTGCGGCAACAGGTGCTGCAACGCTCGTGGCGCGCCGTGATCGGCATGACGAACCTTGAGGCGCGTTGGTCGGTGATCCGGGAGATGGGACGGGTGGCAGGAGCGTGGGAGAGCTTCCGCGCCCTGGGCATCCTGATGGGCAGACGGGCCTGGCGCGCCATGGCCCCGGACCGGAACGCCCCCTGAAACCAACTCAAGGGAGAGCGGATCCGGTCCGGAGTGTGCGTCAGGCGTCAGCGCGGCCTTTTGAGAATCGCGTTGGCGTGGGAGGAGAAACCCTCGTACTGGGCGAAGCGCAGCGCGGTATCCTTGATGTCCTCATACCCCTGACGACTGAGCCAGCCGATGGAGGAGCGTTTCAGGAAGTCGAACACCGTGACGCAGGAGAAGGTCTTGGCGAATCCGCCGGTGGGCAGAATGGCGTTGACCCCCAACGAAAAGTTGCCGATGGTGATCGGCGTGTGGGCTCCGAGGAGGATTTCACCGGCGTGCAGGATGCGATTGGCCACGAACAGCGGATCCTCGGTCATCACTTCGAGGTGTTCCGGGGCGAAATCGTTGGTGAAGGCGATGGAAGCCGACAGACTGGAAGTCAGCACCACCCCGCCATAGTTGGAAAGCACCGTGCGACAGAACTGCTGCCGCTGTTCCGGCAGATCGTCGATCAGGCCGGGGAGAATCTCCCGCACCCGTTCGGCCAGCGCGCGATCGTGCGTGACCAGCATGGCGGTGGAATCGGGTCCATGTTCGGCCTCGATGAGCAGATCGAGGGCCGCGACGAAAGGATCGGCGTGCTGATCGCACAGGATGATCGATTCGCTCGGGCCCGCCGGGGCACCGCCATCGATCTTGCTGTAGAGCAGTCGTTTGGCCGCCGCGACATACCCGCTGCCCGGACCGCTGGTCTTGACCACTTTGGGCACGGTTTCGGTGCCATAGGCCATGGCGGCGATGGCCTGGGCGCCACCGGTCTTGTAGACCTCGCGGATGCCGCACAGTTCGGCGGCGAACAGGGTGGCGTCATCGGCCCCGCCGCCGGGAGCCGGAGGCGTGCACACCATGATATGTTCCACTCCGGCGATTTTCGCGGGCAGACCGAGCATCAGCATCACCGAGGGGAAGGCCCCCTTGCCTCTGGGCACATAGAGTCCCACCGAGGGAATGGGGGTGATCTTTTCGCCCGCCATGATGCCGGGTTGAATCTCCTTGAACCACATCGCTTCCGGCATTTGCGCTTCGTGGAAGGAGCGGATGTTGGCGGCGGATTTGCGGATCACCTCCTTGACATCTTCCGGAAGATTATGGCGCGCCCGGTCGAACTCCTCTTCGCTGGCCTTGAGCTGAGAAGCCTCCATGATCACTTTGTCGAAACGGGCGTTGAAATCGATCAGAGCCGCGTCTCCTTCGTTCTTGACCCGTTCGATGATCGGCGCGACCACCGGCAGCAGATTTTCGATATCGTTTTCCGAGCGGGTCAGCAGGGCGCGGATTTGGGACGGTTCCATCTCGTCCAGGACAAACAGATTAATCTTCATGCATATTTCTCCATGACGCCCCCTCGATGCTCCCGGGGCTGGCTTGATGATGCTCCAATCGGCACGAAACTGAAATTTTGTTGCGATTGCCCGTTTTTTGTCAAGATTCCTTGCACGTCAACCGCGATCCGGCGACCCTGCAGCCATGATTCCCATGACCGAAATACTCCATGACATTCTGCTGGCCCATCCCGAGGGGATACGGGAATATACGCTGGTGAAACTGTTGCAGCGTCGGGGGGTATCCCCCTTCGAGCACTGCGACCTGTCCGACGAACTGTCTTTGTTTCGCACCCATTTTTTTCTGTTTCATCAGTTATATCTGTTGCAGGGACAACTGCGCCGGGAACAGCGGGGGGATGTCGGCATTCACTGTCTGGAGATTGTGCTGCGCCCCTGGCGGGTCGATTCCGCCGGGGTGGAACCTCTGGATCCGATGCGCGCCTATTATCTGGACCCCACCCATCTGGAGCAGACCTCGCGGGAACAGGTGATCGGCTGGATCGCCGGATTCTGGCAGCGTCTGGGCCGGTGGGAGCAACGGGATTCCGCCTGCGCGATTCTGGGAGTGGCCCTCGGTGCCGATCGGGAAACCATCAGGCGACGCTATCGGGAGTTGTCCATGGCGCATCATCCGGATCGTGGGGGCGATGCGGCCCGATTTCGGGTGATCGCCGAGGCGGCGGAGATTCTGTTAAAAAACGAATGAGCCGCCGCCAAAAAATCCATTGAAAAAAAAGAGGGGGTCTGGGGGATTCATCCCCCAGGGTTCTGATTGGTGTCCCATCCGTTCTGGCGGATCGTTATGCATAACAAACAAGCACCGACTGTTGCTTTGGGCTGAATAAGATTAAAAAATATACATAACCCCAAGATCGGCGATTTTTGAATCCGTACCAATCCTCCCCCGACTCAAGATATCATTTTGTAATTGTTTATATATTTTTTAGCTCCAAAAATCAAACAACTTTTATAATTGCGGCATGTTAATTGCAATTTATCCATTTTGTGAACATTGGGCTTGCGGATCGCCAGGGCGGGTTGTGTCTCTCGACCGCCTTCCTGGCAATCGTGGAGGGTGTGCGATATGGAAATTCTGGAGCCTTTTACCGAAGATGTCATCTTCGCGGAAAAGTCGGTCACGGCCACCTATCTGCGGGCTTTGTTTTATGTCGGTCAGGCGTTGCACCTGTCGGCGGACCCGAGACGCACCATGCAAAGCGTGGTGGAAGCGTTGTACCAATACGCCGACATGAAAATTGCCACCATCACCTTGGTGGAACACTCGTCAGGGGCTTTGTTCATCAATGCGGTAGCTCCTCTCGGACCCAATACCCTGTGTGACGATATTTGCTATCAATCCGGAGAGGGGGTATTGGGAACGGTGCTGGCTGCCGGTCGCACCATCCTGGTGCCCCGTGCCGGTGACGAACCCCGATTCCTCAACAAATGCGGCTTGCTGAAACTTCATCTGCCCTTCATCGGCGTGCCGATCCGGATTGGTGATCAGGAGTTGGTCGGAGTCCTGGCCACGCAGCCCCATGCGATGGATAAAGAGCGTTTGGTGCAACAGGCCTGGTTTCTGGAAATGGTCAGTCATCTGCTGGTGCAGAGCATTCTATTGGCCCGCAAGGTCGAAGAGGAAAAACGGCATCTGGTGGATCACCGGGATCAACTGCTGATGGAGGTCCGTAACCGATACGGCTTCGAGAACGTGGTGGGCCGTTCGGCAGCCATGCGGCAGGTGTTCGATCAGGTGCGACTGGTGGCGCGGTGGAATACCACCGTCTTGTTGCGGGGCGAGTCGGGAACCGGGAAAGAGTTGACCGCTCATGCCATTCATTTCAATTCGCCACGGGCCAAGGCGCCGTTCGTCAAATTGAACTGCGCGGCACTGCCGGATAATTTGTTGGAATCCGAACTCTTCGGGCATGAAAAGGGCGCTTTCACCGGTGCGGTCGGCATCCGGCGCGGACGCTTTGAATTGGCTCATGGCGGCACTCTGTTTCTGGATGAGTTGGGCGAAATTTCTCCGGCGTTTCAGGCCAAGTTGCTGCGGGTGTTGCAGGAGGGTGAATTCGAACGGGTCGGCGGAGAACAGAGCCTGCGCGTGGATGTGCGTATCATTGCCGCGACCAATCGCAATCTGGAAGAGGCGGTGCAACGGGGATCGTTTCGTCAGGATCTCTATTATCGGTTGAATGTCATGACCATCACCTTGCCGCCGTTGCGGGCCCGCAAGGAGGATATCCCGGAGATCGCCCGGTTTTTGCTGATTCGTATCGGCAAGCGGCAGGGGCGGCGTCTGATATTGCCCGATGCCTCCATGCGGGAGTTGATGAAATATGATTGGCCGGGCAATGTGCGGGAGCTGGAAAATTGTCTGGAACGGGCCTCGGTGATGAGCGTGGGCAATATTCTGGCTCCGGAAAGTGTGATCGTGGGCTCTGTGTCCGGAGAACTCAAGCCTTTTGCGGCGAGTTTCGGTGTTCCGGCGGTGGTTGCGGCGTCGGAGGTTGAAAGCGAAGGCGAAATGGGAGAGGGCGAAAAAGAACGCGTGATTCAGGCGTTGCGCAAGACCGGATGGGTCAAGGCCAAGGCGGCCCGTCTGCTGGGATTGACGCCGAGGCAAATCGCTTATCGCATCAAGATCTTCGGGATTGAAACCGAGACATTCTGAAGAAAAGATCGGGGGTCAAGTGGTGGGGTCCAGGGGCCAAGGGCCCCTGGTGGGTCCAGGGCGAAGCCCTGGAAAACGCTCTGCCCGATAAAGGATACGCTCAGTGACTCGTCATGGATCGATAGAGGCTCAACAAATCCTCGGAACGGGGAATGCGTTTGTAATCTCTGGCAAAGTGACGCAATTGCACCTGCAAGCGATCCGCCTCCTGGGAGGTGATCTCGATCCCCATTTTGCCATAAACCCAACGGATGCCGTGTCGTCCCGAATGTTTTCCCAGAACCAGTCGATGTTCCCGACCCACCTCGTGGGGATCGATACCCTGATAGTTTCGGGTATCTTTCAGCAGGCCATCCACATGGATGCCCGCCTCGTGAGAGAAAACCCGCTCGCCCACCACGCTTTTCTGCGGAGAGAGCGACATGCCGGAGGCCTGCTCCACCAATCGGGATAAATAGGGAAAACGCTTGAGATCGATTCCGGTCCGATGACCGAACAGATGCGTCAAAGCGGCGACCACCTCTTCCAGAGGGGCGTTTCCGGCCCGTTCTCCCAGGCCGTTGACCGTGGTGTTGACATGTGTCGCACCGGCGCGGATCGCGGCCAGGGTGTTGGCGGTGGCCAGACCCAGATCATCATGGGCATGCATTTCCAGCTCCAGATCCACCGCCTGACGCAAGCGTTTCATCTGGTCGTACACCCCGAACGGTTCCATGATGCCGAGGGTATCGGCAAAACGGAAGCGTTGCGCACCGGCCCGTTGCGCCGTTTCCGCCACGGTCAGCAGAAAGTCGGGATCGGCCCGTGAGGCATCCTCGCCCCCGACGCATACCGTCAAACCCAACTCCCGCGCCATGCCGACGCAGCGGGGAATCCGGGAGAGCAACCACGCCCGTTCCCGCTGCAACTTGTGACGCAACTGCTGATCCGATACCGGAATGGAAAGATCCACCATCGCGACTCCCAGATTCCGACAACTGCGAATCTCTTCCGGTCGCATCCGACACCAGACCAGCAGATGCGCCTGCAATCCCGATCCGGCGACGGCGCGGATCTCTTCTTGTTCCTCTTCGCCCATGGCGGGGATGCCGATTTCCAACTCCGGCACCCCCATGGCATCCAGGGTCGAGGCGATCGTCAACCGCTCCTCCAGCGTGAAGGAGACGCCGGCACTCTGTTCTCCATCTCTCAGCGTCGTATCGTCGATGATCACCCGGTTTGGCGACATGCTCAGGGACTCCCTGGTGGGCTGGAGCGATTCAATGCAACGGCCATGGGCCGTGGGAGTGGCAGCGTTTGGGACAAACCTTGGAACAGGCCGCGCAGCCGATGCAGTCATCCCCGTTGTCGATGACCATCACCATGTGGGGATCGTCCGAAAAACCATCCTCTTCCCAATCCTCACCCTCGTCGGCGTTCAGGCCGGATACCGATTCCCGATCCACCAGATCGAAAACCTGACGCGGACACACCTTGAAACAGCGTCCACAACCGATACAACGTTTTCCATTCAACGACAGAATGAACGTGGGGGTCCAAAGCTCTCCGCCACGGGTCCGACTGGTGACAAAAGTGTCGCTCATGGGGGCGTCTCCTTGAGTGGGATGGTCTGGCGTCACAGTCCGGCCACGGCTCCATGCGCGCCGATCCGCTGCAACGCCACGGCCAGCAGTTGATCCGCCTCATGCTTCATGCGGGAAAGATCGGTGAATCCGAAGCGATGCACATCCCGCAGCACCCGATCCAGTGCCACCAGTTTACCCACCACGATCAGCAGCGTGCCGAATCCTTCGTGATTCATCTCCAGCAGCGGTCGGGCCATGAGTCCGCACTCTTTTTCGATCAGCACGGCGATGGCGTTGTAGAAACAGCGCAACCGGGCCAAAACCGCCGGAGAGGGATCGGCGATGAGGGGCATGCTCTTGCGTTTTTCCGGCGAAATGATGAACGGTGACAGCATCTTCTCCATGGAGGTGCCTTCCGGCACCCCGCCATGGGAGAGCAGTTGTCGTCGCATCTCCTGGAAAAAATCGGTGGTCAACAACGCTTCGTCATCCGACAACGGGATCGTGTCACGGTTTTGCATTCCGGGCTCCTTGAGAAAAAAAAGATCATTCATCCCAACCATTGGCCAACATGGCCAAAAAATTCTCCTCCGCCTGTCGGGAGGATCTGGCTTTGCCGCAAGGGGCCGGGCCTCCCGCCGACGCGGCGGCGCGGGAGGCGGATTGCTCTTGCAGTTTGATCAGCAGTGCGGCGATCGGAGTGCCCGGATCCACCACCATGGCGGTGATGCCGACGGCGGCCAGTTGTTGTTTCGCCGCCTCTCCGACGGCGATGCAAAACAGCAGGCGACATCCCTCAAGCAGGCGAACCCGTGCGCCGACCCGGCCCTCATGGCTGTTGGCCTCGCCGGAGACCGCACGCAGCACCTCGATCAATCGGGAGCCGCCCGGACTGATCGCGTAGAGATCGAAGCCGGTGGCCATGCCGAAATGCTGATCGACATGCTTCCGGTCGTTGCTGGCGAAAGCCGCAGTCCAGGAGGGGTCATCCATGTCCGGAGTGCCCGGACCATGATGAACCCGCAATCGACGCCATCCGTTGTTCATCGTTCACGGCTCCAAAGGGCGCGAGGAGTGGCCTCAGCCCGCTGAAGTAGGGTGAAACGCCATGAGGACGAAACGGAAGCAGAACATTGCAGAGTTCGAACAAGGCATCCCGTCCTCCCCGATAGCCGATCCGGGTCTGACGAAAGCCCCCCAGACGGTCGAAAATGGGAAATCCCGCCCGCAACAAGGGCAGATGCAAGCGTTCGGCGGTTTCCGCCAACTGGGAGTTGCCCACCAGCAACTCGGCCCGTTCCCGAATCGCCAGGGTTTCCAGATCGTCCAGATCCCCCACGGTCACGGAGAGCCCCTCCAGGGGTGCCAGGGGCCGGGGAACCACCGCCACACAGGTATAAGCCCCCATTTCGCGGAACAATTGGTGAAATCCCGTCACCAGATCGCCTTCCCCGGCGATGGCGATCCGTTTTTCTCCCAGGTAGAAATGGCTGTCCAACATGGCGTCGAGCATCTGCCGACGCCAACGCTCCACGCGGGCCGGAGCCTGAACGGTCCGCGTCAGACGGCAGAGTTCCGTCACCAGTCGATCGGTGACATCCAGCCCCATCAGATGGTCGAAGTGCCAGATCGGCATCTGGCGGCAGCGCGTCTGGATCCGGACCGCCGTCGCCAGCAGGGAGCGTCCGATCACCAGGGTGGCCTGCGCCTCGTGAAACGAATCGAAAAAGGTCAGCGGAGTCCCGCCGGTGGTGACGGGCAGAAAATCCCGTTCATCCAGATGGCCATCCAGGGCGTCGGACAGGTCGGGCAGAAAGGCCGCTTCCAGACCGAACGCGGCCAACAGATCCCGCAGTTCGTCGAGATCACCGGGGGTGAGGCTGGCGTTGGCCAGAACGTTGATCCGTTTTTGGGTGTTGCGTTCCGACCAGGGGCGGGTCGGCAGCAGATGTTCCACCAGGGCTTCGAGGGCCAGTGCGTAACCGCTCTCCTGACTGCCGGTAAAATCCGGAGCGTCCACCGGAATGATCGGCAGATGGTCCCATTGGGGGTGTGACTGGCGAAAATGGCGGATCACCCGGTTCAGATCGCATCCTTGGGTGGCGGACAGACCGGTGGCGATCACCCCGATGATGCCGGCTCCGCTTTGGGAGGCGATGGTGCCCAGGGCTTCCATCAGATTGTCATCGGCCCCCATGATGGTGCTGGTCTGATCCATGGCGGTGGTCTGGATGGGAATCGGTTCCCGGAAGTGTCGCACGAAAAAAACCTTGGTGAATGCGCTGCACCCCTGAGAGCCGTGCAGCAGCGGCATGGCTCCCGCCAGCCCCTGAAAGGCCAGAACCGCGCCGACACTCTGACTGGTCTTGAGGGGACGGACGGTCAGGGCTTTGCGTTTGGATGGCGTGCTGATCATCCGTCTCTCCTGGGGGGGCAAGGGGTCTGGAGCCAGGGGGCTGGCTTCCGAACCCGGTTCCAGATGGGACTGTGAATGGTGATCGACAGTTGACGGGCCAACTCCAACAGGCCCGTGTAACCGGCATAGGCCTGTTCCCGCTCCTGGTTGATGTCGAGAAAGGGCAGACAGGCTTTCAGGGCGGTGAACATGTTGCGGCCTCCGGCAATGAAGACATCGGCGCGCTGTCGATGGAACAGATCCAGCATCAGCCTGGGTTTGCCCTCCTCGATGAAGAGCGTTTCCTCGCCCATCAATTCCTGGATCCGCTCCCGATCCTGCTGCGTGGATTTTTTCACGCCGGTGGCCACCACCGTCATGCCCAGATCCTGCAACGCCGACACCACGGACCAGGATTTGACCCCGCCGGTGTACAACAGAGCCCGTTTGCCCTGCAGACGGGCCCGCCAGGGGCGTAACGACTCCTGCAACCGCTGCTCTTCGCGCAAGATCAGGGTTTCGGTGCGCCGTTGCAGATCCGGATCGCCGATCAAACGGGCGATCTGGCGCAACGCCTCCGAGGTGTCCCGCATGCCGTAGAAACTCCCCTCGAACCAGGGAATGCCATATTGCGTTTCCAGTCGGCGGGCCACGTTGATCAACGCCTTGGAGCAGACCAGCATGGTTACGTCGGCCCGATGCATCCCCTGAAGCTCGTGAAAGCGGGTGTCTCCGGCCAGGGTGCAGAGTACCCGGATGCCCAATTCGTCCAGCAACGGAGCCACCTGCCAGAACTCTCCGGCAATGTTGAACTCGCCCACCAGATTGATGCTGTGAATCCGGTGCCCGGCGTGGAACGGGAGCGGATCCGGTTCGCGGGTTCCCACCACATGATTCATGAGAGTCTCGCCGGCGATCCGGTTGCCGAGATTCTTGGTGCCGTAGAATCCGGCGGCATCCACCGGAATCACCGGCAACGCGAAGGATTCGCTGGCGACACGGCAGATGCTCTCCACATCGTCGCCGATCAGGGCCGGAATGCAGGTCTGATAGACGAATACCGCCGCCGGTTTCCAGCGTTCCACGGCGGTCTTGATGGCGAAAAGCAATTTCTTTTCGCCCTTGCCCATGATGATCTCCTGTTCGGAAAGATCGGTGGTCAGGCCCAGTCGGTGCAGTTCCGGTCCGCTGGAGAGCGATCCCCGTCCATTCCAGGAGCTTCCGGCGCAGGCGATGGGACCGTGAACGATATGAGCCGCGTCGCTGATGGGAAACAGGGTGATCTGCGCCCCATCGAAACTGCATCCTCCGGCGGTGGCACCGGGCTTCAGTTTGCCGCATGCCACCTTGTCCGGCGTGTTGTGCTGGCAGGCGGGTTCGTCGAGCAGTCGGGTGATTTCGGAGTGTTTCATGCGTCCTCTCCTCGATGGGGTTCGCAAAGAGAATGAGCAATGGCTATGCCATAAACAATCTATTGATATAAAAGCAAAAATGCTCGACATGATTTGTCCGGAATCCGACCCGTTCTCCCCTTTGGTCGCATTCCGGACAATGGTTTGTCTCTTGTCGCGACAAAAGCGGATGATCGATCTATAAAAGCATTAGAAAACAATAAATTATGCTAGGCACACCTTTTGCTGACTCTGGTTTGGCAACAACACACAGCTTCCATGGGAGGATCGCGGCATGAGAGATGTCCAGGAGTCCGGGTGTGGGTCGAACCCGTCGGTTCACGCGTTGGTGGCCGATCATCCCTGTTATTCGGAAGGGGCCTCCCACCGCTACGCCCGCATGCATCTGGCGGTGGCCCCGGCTTGCAACATGCAGTGTCGGTATTGCAACCGGAAATTCGACTGCTCCAACGAATCCAGACCCGGTGTGGTTTCCGGCGTCTTGCTCCCGGATCAGGCGGTGGAACGGACCCGGGAGGCGATGCGCCGTCTGGAGAATCTGCGGGTGATCGGCTTTGCCGGTCCCGGTGATCCGCTGGCCAATCCGGAACGGGTGTTCGCCACCTGCAGACCATTGCGACAACAATTCCCCGAGCTGCATCTGTGCCTTTCCACCAACGGATTGCATCTCCCGGAGGCGGTGGAGGCGATCGTCGCCCATGGGATCCATCATGTCACCATCACCCTGAATACCCTCGATCCCGTGGTGGGAGAGGCGATCTACTCGTGGATCTTCTGGCAAAAAAAACGACGCCGAGGGGTGGAAGCGGCCCGGATTCTCCTCGATCAGCAGTTGATCGGGCTGTCGGCCCTGCTGGCCCGAGGGGTGCTGGTGAAGATCAACACCGTGCTGATTCCGGGCATCAACGACTCCCAGGTGCCGGAGATCAACCGGTTGGTCAGCGAGGCCGGGGTGTTCAGTCACAACGTCATGCCGCTGATCAGCGCGCCGGAACATGGCACCTATTATGGCGTGATGGGAATTTCCGGTCCCACCGAGGCGCAGTTGCAACAGGTGCGCGACCGCTGTTCGGGTGCGGCGCGCCTGATGACCCATTGTCGCCAATGTCGGGCCGATGCCGCCGGCATGCTCGGAGAGGATCGTCAGGCCGAACTGAAAATAAACGCCAGTGGAGGGCGGGTGATCGCCATCCAGCCTGCCCGACGAGAACCCGCGCCCGAACCGGTCCTGCTGGCGGTGGCCAGTTCCACCGGAGAGCTGGTGGATATCCATTTCGGTCACGCGGGATCGTTCCGGATCTATCGGGTGATCGGCGAAACCATCGAGGCGTTGGGAGAACGAGAGGTCGTCGATCCCTATTGTCACGGGGATGACCGCTGCGTGGAGGAGTCCCACAGTGCCGCGAGCCTGAATCGGCTCTTGAACCGGTTGCACGATTGTCACGGCGTGATCTGTTCCCGGATCGGCTACACCCCGTGGCAGGCTCTGTTGGCCCGAGGCATCGAACCGGTGAACAGTCACGCCCATTGGCCGGTGCGGGAGGCGTTGCGTCAGACCGCCCGAAAGCTGCGCCAACAGCGCGCGCAAAATATCCCCATGGCGGCGGTCGCCGGCATGAAATGAGGTCGTTTTCATCCATCGGAAGGAGAATTGATTATGCTCGCTTTGGTCATCACCGTCGAATGCATCGCCTGCTGGGCCTGTGAGCCGATCTGTCCCAATGGGGCGATCCGGGTCAAGAATGAAATTTTCCGCATCGACAAGAACAGTTGCACCCGCTGCGAAGGACATGCCGAACTGCCCCAATGTGTGGAAATCTGTCCGGTGGAAGGGGCCATCATCGATGCCGAGGGGCGCGCGATGAATCCTCCCGGCACCTTGACCGGTCTGCCGGCCTGAACAATCGTCGATCCCTTGGGGACATGATCGGGAGAGTGCCATGGAAAACCGTGTCGAATGGCGAATTTCCGGGGGGAGTGCTTCTTGTACCGGCGCACGAGGCTGGTATGCGATGTTGTCGGAAGGGGCGCGTCATCCCCCTCTGGGGGAGTGGCTGGCGCGGATCATCGGCTCCTGGTTGCAGGGCGAGACGGTATTGCCCGCCGCCCTGGGCCTGGGGGACGAGGCGTTTCGAGCCCTGATGCGGTTTCATTTTCCGGGGGTCGTGTTGCCACGAAACATGCTGAAATCCCGACCGCCTGCCGATCCGGGTCGGCAGGCGGAACGGGAAATCCTGTTCGATCTGTTGCGAGAACATGGCTCGCTCGCCGCCCCGGAGGCCGATTGGTTGGCCGGAATCGTGGCCGAAGGGTGTCTGGGAGAGGATCATTTGTGGCAGGATTTGGGATTGTGGTCCCGGAAGGATCTGTCCGATTTGCTGTTTTACGGTTTCGCGCCGCTGGCCCGGCGCAACACCGGAGATATGAAATGGAAAAAATTCTTCTATAAACAGTTGTGTGATGCCGCCTCGCTGCGGTTGTGTCAGGCTCCCTCCTGCGGGGTCTGCCGGGATTATGAACGCTGTTTCGGGCCGGAGGAATGATTGCCCCCCATTGGAAACCCCTCCAGAAGCGAGCGGTCGGAGCCTATCTGGGCGTGGCCGTCGGCGATGCGTTGGGGGCTACGGTGGAGTTCATGACGCCACGGGAGATTCAGACCGCTCATGGTCGGCATCGGGAGTTGATCGGAGGGGGATGGTTGCGGCTCAAGCCGGGCCATGTCACCGACGATACCACCATGAGCCTGGCGTTGGGCGGCGCGATCCTGGAAGCGGGGCGGATCGATCCGGTGGTGGCGGCCCACGCCTTCGACGGCTGGATGCGCAGCAAACCGGTGGATCTCGGCAATACGGTGCGACGGGGCATTTTGCATTTTCGTCGCACCGGAGAGCCGGTGGCCCCCCCGGATGAGCAGGATGCGGGCAACGGTTCCTGTATGCGGGTGATTCCGGTGATTCTGGGATGTCACGGGGGGGAGGACACGCTTTTGGAGCGCGCCTGTCTGCATCAGGGTCGGGTGACGCATCACAATCCGCTGGCGGAAGCGGGCACCTGGTGCATGGCCCGTCTGGTGCGGATGGCCATGGCGGGCGAAGACAAGAGTCGTATGCTGGCCGGACCGGTCGAGGCGTTGGTGCGTGCCTGGCCGATGTTCCGGTTTCGGGTGCGACCGGAGATCACTCACCCTTCCGGTTTCATCGTCGAGACGTTGCGGGCGGTGTTCCAGAGCTTTTTCGATACCGACACCTTCGAGGAGTGTCTGATCACCGTGGTCAATCTGGGCGGGGATGCGGATACCACCGGGGCGATTGCGGGCATGCTGGCCGGTGCCTATTACGGGGTGGAGGCGATTCCCAGACGTTGGTTGCGGGCGTTGCATCCGCCGGTGGCGGCGGCCTGTGTGGATCAGGCGTTGGCCTTGATCGAGGCCGCTCCTCTGCCGGTCACGGGATGACGACCGGTGGAAACGTGGCACGCATGGTGGCTGAATGCAGCACCGCCCACCCAGAATGATATATCGCCCACCGCATCCCTGTTATGAAGATGCGGTGGGCGATGAACTGGAGAAGATCGAGGCCGGTCATGGGGTCGCTCAGGACGAGGAGCGGGTCACAGCCTGACTGAAAGGGGGAGGCGCGTCTGTGCCACCCCGGGACCATTTTTGCGCACCGGGCAAAAAGGAATCTCATCCGTTCCGCCCGGTGCGATTGGGCGTTGGTGGGGCGGTGCTGACTCCGTTCTGATAGAGCCGAGGCTTTATCCAGAAGGGTGGAGTCAATTCTTCCAGCAGACCAATTTCATATGCTATAAATTTACAGCATACTGTCCCCGGATTTGCGCGCTATCTTCAGTGTCCACACCCCTGCCTATTGCATTCACATTGATTCTTAGCTCTTTTTTTTGCAGCGTCTTTTGTTTCCTGCGTAAAAGAGGGAGGAGATTTCCCAGGTTCTCCATAGGTTGCAGTGTTACTATGGCATCCATGGCAAAGCACTTCGGCGTTACTAAGATCATTCCCTCCATCTCTTCTTTTGTGATGAACTTCTAGATTGGTTTTATTTGGACATCTTGACATTGCCATACCTCCTGTTGGTCGCAAAATTTATATCGGAAAAGCTCAAGGTGTTAGCATCTAAATTCCAAATTTTACAGAGCGCCTTTGAAATTAAAACATAAGAACGTTGAACTCATGAGTTTGTTATTTCAAATTCGCACAAAACTTACTGTTTAAGTTTTCCGAGCATGGCTGACAACTCATCATCGCTACCCTCGCCAGGAAAACGCATAGCATTTAGAATGCTTGCAATGCGACTCCCACTTCGATAGATGCGCGTATATCCATCTTCCTCCGTTTCATTGAGAGGCGGAAAAACAAGCAAACCTTCATTTATAAAAGCAACTTCAAGTTCACTCCAAACGTCATCACCACCTTTATGCGTCCCAGATCCAACAATATTTTTCAAATCACTAGTGAATTGATTTCTCTGATATGTCTTAAATGCAAGCTTATCAGTATCAAGCATCTTTTTGATGTTTCGAGCGACCCTACGATAATCATCTTTCTTCGCCATGAGAACACCTCCATCAAAGTTATTTTAAGTCTAGTAAACCAACGAAAACATTGGAAAGAAACCAGAAAAAAACACTAAAATAGTATTTTTATTCCTCTGCTCCACGAAGACATGTCGCACGTCAACTCCCTTCTTTCCAACCAAGTTCCACATCGAACAGTTCTATATCAAGAGTTAATACTCCCGACACGACACTTTTAAGCAGCACATAATTTTCGGACCCACCCATAGACTTCCGATAAGTTTTTTTTATAAATAAGACTGAAAGAGGATAATATCAACTCATTCCAATTTTCTCAAGCAAAAAAAACGATCAAATGCATTTTTTGACCATGTTTAACCACCATAGAAAATATCTTAGTTATTTTATTACAAAAAAACCGCCTCAGAAGGCGGCAACAGGAGAATAAAACCATTCAAATCAAATTGGTGGAGGCGGCCACCAGGAAAGCGTTTGCCGCAGCCTATTACAACGACAGGAACACGGGCCAGGGTACGCCAGTCGTCCAACCGATACACGAAAATTTTCTTTGTTGACGCTTATCGTTCTGGGAAAAATCTCTTGGCAGCAGGTGTCACTTCACAGGACAAGGAGAGATCCGCGCCGGAGGAAAAAGGGAGCTTTTGGCGCAACGAGCGACCCGTTGCCCCTGCCAATCCCATCACGTCAACTCGAAACCGCCCTCTCCCACCGCGACCCCGTTGACCAACAACTCAAGCCGATGCATGCCGGGATAATATTTCCGGGTGGTGATGCGACGCATGGGATGTCTTTTTTCCAAACGCAACACCTGACCCGCCCTCACCTCTCGAACAGTCCATTTGAACACCTTGCGGGCCAACGAACCCTTCAGGCGTCGATGATATAACGCATAATCGATGGACAGCTTGGCGTCTTCCAGACAACGCAGCTCCACCGCGAGGGTGACATCCTCACCCAAGACAATCCGCTCCGGCTCCACCCGGAAACTCAAACAGCGGGGAGCCTGAAGGCCACCAAATCCCATCAACGCCAAGGCTTGAGGATGGCCCTGTTTGATCAACGTCCGCAAGGCGTGTCCGGCGATCCAACGCGCATGGGGATTGGGCTCTTGCAGCCAACGCCCGAGACAGGCCACCACCCGTTCCGGATGATCCTTGGCCACATCGTTGAGATGATTGGCCACCGAACGCCGCACTACCGGATGCGGATCCCCCCGCAACGGTTCGATGATCTCCAGGCCCGCCGTGGGATCGAGCACGAAGGGTTTCAGCCGCACGCCCCAGGGCAACCGGGGACGGGATCCTTCGCTGGCCACTCTCCGAACCCGCCAATCCGGATGATGCGCCCATTGCCGGAGTCGGGGAATGGTGATATCGGGATGAGTCAGAATGAAGGGACGAATATCGAACTCGGCACTGAAATGACAGGTCATCCGCTCCAGGGCATCGAGTGCGAGGTCGGGATGCTCCAGCCCATACAATCCGACAAAATTGAGAAACGGCAGATGCCGAAATCCCGACATCCCGTCCATTCCGCCCTGCGCATCCTCCGGGCCCATGCTGGCCAACAGAATTTCCAGCGCATCGGGAAACGACGGCGGCAGATGGTCGCGCAAGCCTTGAGCGATCCGTCGGGCTCGTCCCAGCAACTCCAGTGCGGGAAAATCGGCCACCACCTCGGCGACCAATCGATCGACCGGCAATGCGGGGTGGTTGGCCGCCAGACGGGCGGCCATCTCCGCCACCACAGATGGCTGATAGAATGCTTTCATTGCCCCTCTTGCCCGATTTGTTTCCGAGGCTCAGAGTCGCTCAGGAACCGCTTTTGGCATTGGGCATATTCTCCGTCAACCAGGCGACGAGGGATTTTTTGTTGCGGGAGGCCAACACGATCAGGCCGCTTCCGGAAAAACGCAACACCAACGACTCTCCACTGGTGGCTGCGCTCAGCAAGCCGCCAAAGAATCCGCGATCGCTGTTGGGGGTCGAAATTTCATACTCCAGACCGGTTTCCCAGGCCACGATATGTTCATTGTCGATGGTCAGGGGCTGACCCGGCTTGACCTCCAGCAAAAAAATCGATCCAAAGGAGGAGACCACCACCTTGCCTTTGCCTTCGGTCTGCTGAATGAAAAATCCACCGGTTCCGCCGAACACCGCATGTCCCAGATTTTGCGTCACCGACTTGACCGACACCCCTTCGGTGCTGGCCAAGAACGCGCCATCCGCCAGACAATATTGTTTTTCTCCCACCTCCAGCACATGCATGCCACCCGGAAACGGCGCGGCCAGCAGAAGATCGCCGGCCCCGTTTCGGGCGGTGATCTTTTGCTGGAACAGGGTTTCCTCATTGGCGAAACGCCGCACCAACGAGCCGAAGATCCCCCGTTTGCCCAGCGTACCATCCAGGGTCAGGGACTCTTCCATCATCACCATGGCATTGGATTCTGCCAGAATCGACTCTCCCTGCCGCAGCGACACATGCAAAAATGGATCGATTTCACCGGTAATCGTCAATTCAGCCATCGGAACCTCCCGAGTTCAATCCAGAGCATACAGACGCGCCTTGGCCATCAGGCCACCAATCCAGATACGATTTTTCCATCATCGTGATTCAATCGGATTACAGGCTCCGCTCTCATTCGTCAAGGGAGTCTGGAGGGCTCCTGGTTTTGTGCGGCGTCGGGGCGTTTCGATTCAGGGAAACAGGGTGCCAATCCGATGCGGAAAGGATCGTTGTGACGGTGGCGGCGAGCGGAATTCCGGTTCACTCGGGGTGGCGGGCGCGACGGTGAAATTCAGGAGGTCGCCTGCGCGGAGAAACGGCTTGAGGGCCGGTTGCAGATTGGAGGCCTTGGCCTGTTGCAAAGCCCGCAGCAGGGCGTGGGAGAGTTGTGGAATCTGGAAGCGTTGTTTCAGCGTTTCTTCCATATGACGCAACAAATGAGCGGTCATTTCCGCATCGGCGAGGGCGCGGTGGGCTTTTCCGGTTTCGGGCAGCCGTGCGAAGGTGGCCAGCGTACCCAGTTTATGGTTGGGGGCTTCCGGATAGATTCGTCTGGCGACCAGCATGGAACAGGCGAACTCCTGGGGTCGTTCTCGTCGAATCAACGCCAGTTCGGCATCCCAGAATTTACGATCGAAGGAGGCGTTATGGGCCACCAGAGGCAGATCGCCGACAAAATCGGCCACCTCTTGCATGACCTGGGCGGCGGGAGGCGCGCGACGCACCATATCGTTGGAAATACCCGTCAACGCGGTGATGAAGGCGGGAATGCGCACACCGGCATTCATCAGGCTCTGATAGTGCCGTGCGGTGCGACCCTGTTCCAGCACGATCACCGCGATTTCCGTGGCTCGCGCCCCTTCACCCGGGGAGAGGCCAGTGGTTTCGAAGTCGATGACGGCCAGGGTGTCCACGACGAATCACGCTCTCGATGACATCGATTGAAAGAAACGCCTCATCCAGGCCATTTTCATCCGGAAAGGGGACCGTCGTCCGGAACAAAAGACGACGGTCCTCCGGTTCCACAATTTACAGAGTGGTCACATTCGAGGCCTGATCACCCTTTTGGCCTTTGGTGATATCGAACTCCACCCGTTGTCCTTCGGCGAGGGTCTTGAAGCCGCTCATGGAAATGGCACTGTGGTGCACAAAGGCGTCCCCTTTCCCATTATCCCGTTCAATGAAGCCGAAGCCTTTGCTATCATTGAACCATTTGACTTTTCCAGTTTCACGATTTGCCATTTTCAACAAACTCCTGCGGTACGTTTGGGTTTGGGTGGTGGGTTATAAAGAATCCATGAGTCGGACTGAATGGCCTATCTTAAATTTATTACGATCTTTCCACAATGATTTTCCTGATCAGAAAAAAATGGCCTCTCGGCAACCCGTATCGATCCCGCTGCTTTTGATCAGGCCAACAAAGCCACGGCCTTGATCTGCGCCCAAACCGTGCATCCCGGAGTCAATTTCAGTGCCGATGCCGAGCGTCGGGTCAGTCGCGCCAGGAGGGGCGTTCCACCCGCTTCGAGGCGCACCAGACAGAGTGCCGGATGGGATTCGTCACGGATGGCACTGACGGTGGCGGGCAACGTGTTGACGATGCTGCTATCGGCATGAGATTCCAAGGCAATGCTGACATCCCGGGCCAAGACACGCACTCTCACTCGGTCGCCCACCTTCGAGCCCTGTTCCCGCACCCACAAGGAGCCGCCGGGAAACGCCACCCGGACCAGATGCCACATGCGGTCCCGTTCCGCCACCACCGCTTCCACCACCACGCCGGTATCCTCGCCCAGTCGAATCGGCAGATCCAGACGTGATAGAATCTCGACCAGAGTGCCACTGGCCAACGCCCGTCCCTCTTCCATCACCACCAGGTGATCCGCCAGACGCGCCACCTCGTCCGGGGAGTGGCTGACGTACAGCAGTGGAATCTCCAACTCGCCGTGCAGGCGTTCCAGATAAGGGAGGATCTCCTGCCTGCGCTTGAGATCGAGCGCGGCCAATGGTTCATCCATCAGCAGCAAACGCGGACTGACCGCCAAGGCACGGGCGATGCCCACCCGTTGACGCTCCCCACCAGAGAGTCGGTCCGGCGTGCGATCGAGCAGATGACCGATACCCAGCAGTTCGATGGCGTGTTCCAGATTGATGCTCCGGGCCGCCGCGTTGCGTTTCATGCCGTAACTCAAATTGCCCATCACCGTCAGATGGGGAAAAAGACTCGCCTCCTGGAATACATAGCCGATGGGCCTCTTGTGGGTTGGCACCCAGCGGTTCTGGTCCTGCCAGATCTCGCCGGAGAACACAAGCCGACCGTGCGCGGTACGCTCCAACCCCGCGATGGCGCGCAGCAGCGTGGTCTTGCCCGAACCGGAGTGACCAAACAGCGCGGTGATGCCCCGTCCAGGCAATTGGAGATCCACATCGAGGCTGAAACCTGGCCAATCGAACCGAAAACAGGCCTCGATTCCTTCTTCCATCTCACCGCTCCTTCTTCGGATTGGGACGCCAGGCGTACAGGGCCAGCAACACAAAAAACGAGAAAACCAGCATCACCGCCGACAGACGATGCGCCTGCATATACTCCAGGGCTTCCACATGATCGTAGATCTGCACCGACGCGACGCGGGTGACGCCGGGCAGATTGCCGCCGATCATCAGCACCACGCCGAACTCCCCCACGGTATGCGCGAAGGTCAAAATCGACGCGGTGAGAAATCCCGGCGCGGCCAAAGGCACCGCCACGGAAAAAAAGGCGTCGAGGGGTGAGGCGCGCAGCGTGGCGGCCACCTCCAGAGGGCGATCGCCCACGGCCTCGAAGGCCGATTGCAGCGGCTGTACCATGAAAGGCAACGAGTAGAATACCGAAGCCACCACCAACCCCCAAAAGCTGAACGGCAAAAGAGTGCCACCCAGCATCTGAGTGAATTTCCCCACCGGTCCGTTCGGGCCCATCGCCAGCAGCAGGTAGAATCCCAGCACCGAAGGGGGCAACACCAGCGGCAGCGCCACCACCGCGCCGATCGCCCCTTTCCATCGACGCTTCGTGCGTGCCAGCCACCAGGCGATGGGCGTACCGATCAGCAACAGGATCAGCGTCACGATCCCGGCGAGTCGCACGGTCAGCCATAATGCCTGCCAATCGTTTTCCGTCAGCATGCGTCTGCGTTCCGGACGGCGCCGATGGAACAATCGGCGTGACGGTCGGGCGGTGGGAACTCTGGGCCGTTCCGGGTGTCCGCCATCAAGGTTTTCCTGCTGCGTCAGACGTTTCGCCAGACAGCACGAAACCGTAACGGGTCATCACGGCGCGTGCGGACTGGCTGCTCAGGTATTCCGCGAAGCGTTTGGCGAGTGGGTTGTTTTCGGCCCGACGGGTGATGATGAATCCCTGCTCCAAAGGTTTGTGCAACGTGTCTGGAATCAGCCAGTAGCCACCCGGTCCGGACAACTCCGGGTTGACCGCAAGTGCCAGCGCAATGATGCCAACCTGGGCATTGCCGGTTTGCACGAATTGAGCGGCATGGGCGATGTTTTCGCCATAAACGAGCTTCGGTTCGAGTCGCTCCCACAAGCCGGAAGCACGCAGGGCCTCCTCGGCGCGTTTGCCATAAGGGGCGTGTTTGGGGTTGGCGATGGCGATGTGATGGATGGAGGGGGCAACAAGGCTCTCCAGCGTCATCCGGCTGGCATCCAGGGTCGCTCTCCAGAGCACGATCCGGCCAAACGCATAGGGCGTGACCTCGGATGCGGCAAGACCGGCCTTGGCCAGTTCGCGGGGAAACTCGACATCCGCCGAAAAATAGAGATCATAAGGGGCACCCTGCTGAATTTGAGTGTGAAATTTGCCCGACGAACCATAGATCACCTCCACCTTTTCCGTCGGATGAAGCCCCTTGAAGCGGGTGACGATTTCGCTCATGGCGAACTTGAGATCCGCCGCCGCCGCGATGGTAATCTCCCCGGCGTGCGCGAAGGGGGCGCACAACAGTGAAACGGCAAGCAGCAAATTGCGAAAATGGTTCATAGCAGATTGCGAAAAGAGTTCATTTTGATCATACTTTCTTCAAGTTGAATGGAACGATCGAGACGGCATGCGACCTGGCAATGGGCCAAAAGAATCGAAACAGATGGCGTGATGGGGAATCGTTATCACCCAGAGCTAAATAACGATCGGAATCGTAATCCAGGAATCGATTCCCGTCAAGGGTCCAGACGGAATCCGGTTGCGTCGATTGCGCACCACGCTCCGACCGTTCTCCATCTTCTGTCATCCTGTCAAAGCAGAATAGCCTGCAACATATGTTGCAGGCCACACATGTCTTGCATGCGTTTATTGGTTTGTTTTGTCTATAAAAAATTAAAACCAAGCCATCGACACCTCACGGACATTGCACGCCAATGGATGTCACGATTCATTTCAATTTTGTTGCAGATTCATAAACATTTCATGATTGCATTGTTTCTCAGACATGGCATGGGGTGTGAATTTAAAGAAAACCAGAATCTGCACCGCACAAATCCTCCAGATGATTGTAACATCTTCCGAATCAAGATTTAACATCAAACGAAAGGTGTCACCATGTACTCCACTGCATCCAACACAAACAATACGCAATACAAACAAAACAGCAGCATATTATCGGAATGCGACCATGGAGATGACAACGGCTCAACGGATACTGGACATATTCAAAAACAATGCGGGGAGACAATCGAAATAATTGAACAGAACGGAAAAATTGTCATCATTCTTCCGGAATTTTTCAATTACAGATTTCGACATAGTTTCTTGAATGATGTTGCCGGAAGGTTGAAAAGTAAAGAGATCTATGTTGATTTTTCCAATGTTGAATTCATTGACAGTACAGGATTGGGCATGTTGTTGCTTCTGAGAGAGTGGTGCGACAAGCAAAAAATCTTGTTAACCATTGCACACCCAAACAATAAAATACTTAACATATTTGAAAAGGTCGAATTTGACAAAATGTTCAATATTTTTATCGAACCATGAAATCAAGGCGACACAAGAAACGTACACAATCATCCTGTCTCTGACACGAAAAAAAACTCCTGCGTCACAGACAGGATGATCGGTATGGCATGGAATCCGTGGCTGTTTTCCCTCAAGGCTTCAGGATGCCCCGGTTCCCGTCACGTCCATTGTTCAATCCTTTCACTTTGGCGAGTTGTTCCAGGGTTCCCAACAGGATCAGGTTATCCTCGCCGCGCAGTTGCGTGTCCGGGGCCGGATTGATGGTCAGATTATCCCGGGATGCCCGGTTTTGCGCCTCATGACGAATGCCAATCAAATTGACGCCATAGACGGTTCGCAACTCCAACTTGCTGATGGTCCGTCCGACGAAACTGGTCGGACAGGTGATGTCGATGATGGCCACATTGTGTCCCAGGGGAACGCTTTCGGCCAAATCGGGATGAATCAAACGTTTGGCGATGCGCAAGGCCATATCCCGGGGAGGGAAAATCACCTCAATGGATCCAAAGGTTTGAATCGCCTCGGCCTCCTGTTCATTATCCACCTGAACCAGAAGATGGGTGATGCCATATTTTCTCAGGGCATGGGTGACCAGTACGGTGGAATCGAAATGATTGCGCAACGCCACAATGGCCGTATCCACCTCGAACGCGCTGATCGCCCGCATGGCTTCGGCATTGACGGCATCACAACAGACCGCCTTGGATGCGTGGTCCCGAATCAGATTGACCCGCTCTTCATCCCGATCCACGGCCAAGACATAGGCCCCTTCGTCGATCAACGCCTTGGCCACCCGACTGCCAAACGTTCCCAGTCCGACCACCAAAAAAGAGTGTGACATGATTTTTTTCATCCTATCCGATGTTGACGTTTTCTTCGGTAAACGTGTAGTTGATTTTAGACGATTTTCCAATCAGTGCGCTGGCCGCCAACAGAGGGCCGATGCGACCCACGAACATGAGCAGACTGATGATGACCTTGCCACCAGGGGAGAGCGTGCCGGTCACGCCCGTGGATAAACCAACCGTGCCCAGTGCGGATACCACTTCGAAAAGATGACCCAAAAACAGATCGCTTCCGGTTTTGTTGAACGGATGACCCGTCTCCGTCACTTGCAGCAGAAAGGTGCCAATGATGATGGCCAGCACATATCCGGTGACCACCAGCATGGCCTTGTTGACGGTCTCTTCCGGTATGGTGCGTTCCAGACACTCCACCCGTGGCCGGTTGCGTGCCTTGGAATGCAGCAAGGCATAGCAGACTGCGGCGGTGGTGGTTTTCATGCCTCCGGCGGTGGAACCGGGAGATCCCCCGATCGCCATCAGCAAAATGACCAGAAACAAAGTCGGACCCGTCAACAAGGCGGTGTCCACCGTGTTGAAACCGGCGGTTCGACTGGTCACGGAGAGAAAAAGACTCTCCAGGAACAAGGCTTCCGGTTGTTCTCCCATCGCCGCTCCCTTGGCTTCCAACAGAATGAAGGGAATGGCTCCGGCGAGAATCAAAAACAGCGTGGTACGCAGCACCAGCCTGGAATGCAACGAAAGCATGCCTCGCTGACGGCGCAGCATGGCACGCAGACGTTCCGCCACATCCGCCACCACCAGAAAACCCAAGCCGCCCAGAATGATCAGTCCCATCACCGTGCCGTTGATCAACAGATCGCCCCGAAACATCATGAGACTGTCGGCGTACAAACCAAATCCGGCGTTGCAGAAGGCGGAAATGGCATGAAACAGCGCAAACCATGCCGCTTCCGGAATCGGTTTGATTTCGGAAAAACGTAAAAAGAGCAATCCTCCTCCCAGGAGTTCCACCAGGAAGGTGAACAGCAGAATCGCCTTCAGCAATTGACGGGGATGAATGGCATCCACCGAACCGTGAGAGATCTCCAAAAGATGCCGATGGTGCAGACTGATGCCGCTTTTTCGCCACTGAAAGCGCGTGATGAAAAAAGTGGAAAGGGTCAGAAAGCCCAAGCCTCCCACCTGAATCAATCCCAGAATCACCCCCTGGCCAAACAGGGAAAACGTGGTGCCCGTATCCCGTACTGTCAGGCCGGTCACGCACACCGCCGATGTCGAGGTGAAAAACGCATCGACCAGAGAAACGGCCTCCTGTCCGGATGCCAGGCTGACCGGTAACAACAACAACAGCGTTCCCGTCAAGATGGTGAGAATGAAGGAAAGTACAACGATGCGACCGAGAGAAAGTTCATTGATTGCAGAGGCCATTTTTCGTCCACTTCAAGAAAGGAGTGCTTTGGGATACTTGATCTGTCCTTTACGTCCATGCGGTCATTCTTGACGAGAACCATAGCAACTCATGCGTCAAAACGGTAATAAATGTTGGCAACAGAAGATAAAGATTTCATCAAGATCCGCGACTGCCTTTTGGTCAATGCAGACGAGACATCGCCCTCCCAATCGTTGAGAGCGGGAAGGGAGAAGAGAGATCGATTCAAGGGGATGGATTGGGTGAGAATGGGGGATGGCGGGTCAGGGGGTCATGTCGATAGGGTCACTTCGTACAATCCCCCGATGACCATGTACTCCTCCTCCCCCTTGAGCGCGCCGGGCAGCAGCGAATTGAAGAACAGAATTTTCTGCAGCGGCACTTCGGCCTCCATGATCTGATCTCCGAATTCGTCCGCCCGTTCCCGGTTGGTGGTGAACGAGTTGAGATTGTTCAGCAAGACCACGCACCGCCTCCGGTCCAATTTGGCGACGATATCGTGATCCGACAGACGATTCACCCCGCGAAACAGCGTGATGTGGGCCTGTTCCGGCCTTTGTCGGATCAATTCGTAGTGACAGTAGGTGTAAAGCAGATCCAATTGCCCTTCCAGGCTGTTGGTATTGTAGACCCCCGCGCTCTGTTGGCCGAGAAACCGTTGATAGCTGTCATTGTCCGGATCGATCCGCCCTCCGAAATAGCGCGGCAGCAGACCGAACCGGGACGCCACCCACCCTTTGAGCACCGCGCCTTCCCGCCCATCCGGATCGAACAGCCAGCCCCGCAGCAGACTCTGATAATCGGCCTTGTGACGACGGATGCGGGAGTTGGCGTTGAACCCCGCGCTCTCCGGCGAGGCCAGGGAGTAATAGACCGCCAGATAATCCCGGAACTGCTGCGCGCGGGCTGTCGGATCGTTCAGGCGGTCCAGACGCCAGAACAGATCCTTGTGGATGATGGTGACGCCATCCAGCTCCACCGGTTCGGGACGGTGCTGAAAATCGAGACTCGCCAGAATCGAGGAGGGGAGATTGCAGCGGTTGAAACGGGTCCAGGCCTCTTTGGGAGGAGGCCAGAAGGTGCCGACAGGTCCACGGTGCGGGATGTTGTTCATTCCGGGATACACATGCGATGGTCATTCCTCGATGGCAAGTCGTCCTGCACCATTGAAACACAATGGGATGAGATGTGCAATCGTGTCTGCTGAATTTTATCGTGTCGCGATTCGGACATTGTGCGGTTTTTGTCGTATTTGTGACAAAACGGAGCGATTTTAATCGATTCTTTATCGGGGTATGCTCTTGTAATCAAGTGGACATTGGAAGGCTTATTGTCGCATTCCAGACGGGAGTCGAACGGGAATTGAAAGGGATTTCTTGTATTGTTATCAATCCATTGATTGATGTGATGCGATTTGGCGCGAGAAATGCCCTATAGGAAGACGAGTCAGTCATATTGTGTTCCTTCCCATTCAATACGAGGAGTATCCCCATGGCAATACGGCAATGCGCCATTTATGGCAAGGGCGGCATCGGCAAGTCCACCACCACTCAAAATCTGGTGGCCGCATTGGCGGAGGCGCAACAAAAGGTGATGATCGTCGGATGTGATCCCAAGGCCGACTCCACCCGCCTGATTCTTCATGCCAAGGCTCAGAACACCATCATGCAGTTGGCCTCCGAGGCCGGCAGCGTGGAGGATCTGGAGTTGTCGGATGTGCTCAAGGCCGGTTACGGCGGCATTCGTTGCGTGGAGTCCGGTGGTCCGGAACCGGGTGTCGGTTGCGCGGGCCGTGGGGTGATCACCGCCATCAACTTCCTGGAAGAAGAGGGTGCCTACGAAGAGGATCTGGACTTTGTATTTTACGATGTGCTCGGTGATGTGGTGTGCGGCGGTTTCGCCATGCCGATCCGGGAAAACAAGGCCCAGGAGATCTATATCGTGGTTTCCGGGGAGATGATGGCCATGTATGCCGCCAACAACATCGCCAAGGGAATCGTCAAATATGCCAACTCCGGCAAGGTGCGGCTCGCGGGTTTGATCTGCAACTCCCGCAACACCGATCGGGAGGCGGATCTCATCGAGGCCCTGGCGGAACGACTCGGCACCCAGATGATCCATTTCGTGCCCAGGCACAATGTGGTGCAGCGGGCGGAAATCCGGCGCATGACGGTCATCGAATACGATCCCACCAGCCCCCAGGCGGATGAGTATCGTCAACTGGCCCACAAGATCGTCAACAACAAAAAGATGGTGATCCCCAAACCCCTGACCATGGATGAACTCGAAGAGCTGCTCATGGAGTTCGGCATTCTGGATGAGGAGGATACCTCCATCATCGGACGGACCGCCGCCGAAGAGGCCACCATTCCCATTCAAGCCGTCGCCTGATGTCGTCCAAGGAGCGTTGAAGCCATGTTGACTCAAGACGAAGCCCAGAAATTGATTCAGGAGGTGCTGGCGGCCTACCCACCGGAGGCCGCCGAGGATCGGGCCAAGCATCTGGCCGTGCTCGACGGGGAGAGTGCGGATGGGGGCGGGTGCGGCATCACCGCCAACCGCAAATCCCTTCCCGGCGTCATGACCATTCGCGGTTGCGCCTATGCCGGCTCCAAGGGGGTGGTGTGGGGACCGATCAAGGACATGATTCACATCTCCCACGGTCCCGTGGGATGCGGACAGTACTCCAGAGCCGGTCGTCGCAACTATTATGTCGGATATACCGGGGTCAACACCTTCGGCACCATGAACTTCACCTCGGATTTCCAGGAAAAGGACATCGTGTTCGGCGGTGACAAGAAACTCGCCAAACTGCTCGACGAGGCGAATACGCTCTTTCCGCTCAACAAGGGCATTTCCGTGCAGTCCGAATGTCCGGTGGGGCTGATCGGCGACGATATCGAAGCCGTGGCCAAGAAGAAAAGTGCCGATCTGGCCAAACCCGTGGTGCCGGTGCGTTGCGAAGGATTTCGGGGCGTCTCCCAATCCCTGGGACACCACATCGCCAACGACACCATCCGGGATTACATTCTCGATCGTCCCAACGCCGCGTTCACGGGGGAGGCCGGCCCTTACGACGTGGCGGTGATCGGGGATTACAACATTGGCGGCGATGCCTGGTCCTCCCGCATTCTTTTGGAGGAGATGGGGCTGAATGTGGTCGCCCAGTGGTCCGGAGACGGCACCCTGGCGGAGTTGGAACGGACGCCGAAGGTTCGGCTCAATCTGGTTCACTGCTACCGCTCGATGAACTACATCAGCCGTCACATGGAGAGCAAATACGGCATTCCATGGCTGGAGTACAACTTTTTCGGTCCCACCAAGATCGCCGATTCGTTGCGGCGCATCGCGGCCAAATTCGACGCGCGCATCCAGGCGGGGGCGGAGGCGGTGATCGCCAAATATCAGCCCATGGCCGATGCCATCACCGAACGGTTCCGGCCCCGGTTGCAGGGCAAACGGGTGATGCTCTATGTCGGCGGTCTGCGCCCCCGGCATGTGATCGGTGCCTATGAGGATTTGGGCATGGAGGTGGTGGGCACCGGCTACGAGTTCGGTCACAACGACGACTATGAACGGACCCAGGAGGAGCTGAAAAATACCACCCTGATCTATGACGATGCCACAGGCTATGAACTGGAGCGGTTCGTGGAACAGGTGCGTCCCGATCTCATCGGTTCGGGCATCAAGGAAAAGTATGTGTTTCAGAAGATGGGCATTCCGTTCCGACAGATGCACTCCTGGGACTATTCCGGTCCTTATCACGGTTATGACGGGTATGCCATTTTCGCCCGCGACATGGATATGACCATCAACAATCCCTGCTGGAAGATGATGACCCCTCCCTGGCGTCAGCCGGGTGCCGAGGCGGCGTGACTCTGACCTTCAATGTTCCATGATCTCTGTGTCTGCGGATGAGCAGCACGGGAGGGAGACCGACATGAGCCAGACTGCGGAAAAGATCGTTCCCTGTTATCCGTTGTTCCAACAGCCGGAATATCGCGAAACCCTGAAGAAAAAGGCCGCCGAGTACGAAAATCGGGAACCGGCCAACGTCATCGACGAAACGTTCGAGTGGACCACCTCGCCGGAATATCGGGCGTTGAACTTTCAGCGCGAGGCGTTGACCGTCAATCCCGCCAAGGCGTGTCAGCCGTTGGGAGCGGTGTTGTGTTCTCTGGGGTTTCACGCCACCTTGCCCTATGTGCATGGCAGTCAGGGTTGCACCGCCTATTTTCGCACCTATTTCAACCGTCATTTCAAGGAGCCGATCGCCTGCGTTTCCGACTCCATGACCGAAGATGCGGCGGTGTTCGGGGGACAGAAAAACATGTTCGCCGGATTGCAGAACGCCAAGGCCCTCTACGAACCGGAGATGATCGCCGTCTCCTCCACCTGTATGGCCGAGGTGATCGGGGATGATCTGAATGCGTTCATCACCAATACCAAAAAAGATGGCCGCATTCCCATGGACTTTCCCACCCCCTACGCCCACACGCCGAGCTTCATCGGGAGTCATCTGACGGGATGGGACAACATGCTGGAGGGGATTTTGCGTTATTTCACCCTCAACAGCATGCAGGACAAGGAACCGGGCAAGAGTGGCAAGATCAATCTGGTGGCCGGATTCGACGGTTATCTGGGCAACTATCGGGTGCTCAAGCAGATGGCGCGGGAGATGGGGGTGGAGGCGACGCTGCTCTCCGATCCCGAAGCGGTGCTGGATACGCCGGCGGATGGCAAATATCGCATGTACGCGGGCGGCACCACTCAGGAGGAGGTGAAACAGGCTCCCAATGCCATCGATACTTTGTTCCTGCAGCCCTGGGGGATCGACAAGAGCAAAAAATTCGTCAAGGAGACCTGGAATCATCCGACGACGGCGGTGGATGCGCCTTATGGTCTGGCGGCCACGGATCAGTTTCTGATGACTCTTTCCCGTCTGAGCGGTCGGCCCATTCCGGCCTCTTTGGAGCTGGAACGGGGACGGCTGGTGGATATGATGGCCGACTCCCACGCCTGGTTGCACGGTCGCAGCTTTTCGGTGTACGGGGATCCGGATTTCGTCATGGGCATGGCCCGTTTTCTGATGGAGTTGGGAGCGGAGCCTTTGCATCTGTTGAGCAACAATGCCACCAAACGATGGGGCAAGGCGATGGAAACCCTGCTGGCCTCTTCGCCCTACGGTCGGCGTGGCGAGGTCCATTTCGGGCGGGATTTGTGGCATATGCGTTCGCTGGTCTTCGAGAAGAAGCCGGATTTCCTGATCGGCAACTCCTACGGCAAGTTCATCCAGCGGGATACCCTGCACAAGGGCAAGGCGTTTGAAGTGCCATTGATCCGGATCGGCTTTCCGATTTTCGATCGGCATCATCTGCATCGTCAGACCACGTTGGGCTATCAGGGGGCGATGTATCTGTTGACCACGCTGGTCAACGCGGTGCTGGAACGGCTCGACGAGGATACCCGTGGCATGGCGGAAACCGATTACAACTATGACTTGATTCGATAGGGGATGCCCGTGCCGGAGATCATGTTGAGACGTAACGAACGGGGTGATCTGTTGTGTTATGTGCCCAAGAAGGATCTGGAGGCGGTGGTGCGGGAGGTGGAGTTCGATCAGGAGGATCGCTGGGGCGGCACCTTGAGTCTGGCCAACGGGGAGAAGCTCTATCTGGAACCTTTGGCGGCCAAACCGGCGATTCCACTGACGGTCCGGGTGCGCAAACTGTGAATCGGGAGTGAAGGCAAATGACCGTTCTGGCCCAGGAGTTGACCGAAGAGTTGGCCTTGCGGATTGGTTTGGCCTGTCAGGAGTTGTCCCTGTCGGCCCCGCAGGTGCTGATTGCGCGTTTGAAGGAGTTGTTCGATGGTCAGCTCCCAGACCGGGAGCGGATGAAAACGGTGACGCCTTGTCAACTGCGTCCCCTGTTGCAGCCGGATCTTCCCGAATTGACGGGAAAAAAGCTGAAATCGGCGTTGCACTGGCTCGCCAGTTGGGAGCCGGAGCAACAATCCTGGACCGGAGAGACGCGCTGCGAGGCGATTGCCGATCAGGCTCCCTTCGGGGTGATCCGTGTGGCTCTGGCCAGCACGGATCCGGGTGGGGAGTGCGGCCATTTCGCCTCGTGCAGCCATTTCGCGATTCACGATGTCACCCCCGGAGAGATCCGATCGGTGGCGAATCGGGGGCTCTCCATGGCCGAACCGGGACTCGACAAGGTGGAGGCCCGGCTCTCCCTGATTCGGGATTGTCGGATTCTGGTGGTGGGCAGTATCGGCGGTCCGGCGGCGGCCCGCGTCACCCGGAGCGGGGCGTTGCCTCTCAAGCTGACGGAGGGGCAGAGTGCTGCGGAGTGGTTGGAGCGGTTGCGTCAGGTGTTGTCGTCCGGCGCGCCGCCGCCCTGGTTGCGTCGGATCATGGCCGGAGAGTCGGCAGGTCCGGAAGTGGTCGCGGAGGGCTGAAGCGTTTTTTGGGTGCGTTGTGTGAGCTGGACCCAAAATCAAGGACAGAAACCGGACTGAAATAAGCGACACCTCGACCAGATTCTGGCCTTTGACTTTCAAAAATCGTGAAAATGGTTTCAATCACCCTTCGTCCACTTGGCAAGGAGAGGCAGGCCTATGGAAAACAGCCGTATCGTTTTCCATAGGCCTGCCCATGTTTGCCATCTTACGCCGCCACTGGTCGATTTTCGCCCTGGCTTTCCGGATCCTCTTTTCCATCGCGTTCTCCATGCCAGTTAAAATGGAGCTAACGCAATCTTATTAGATCTCCATATCGAAGAGAAGCAATACACATGCCTCTGTAATAGGCGGCAGAAGACTCATCCAGGAGACCACATCCGCCAGATTGACCCACCGGTTGTTCGTGTCAGGTTTCTCTCGAAGCCACAACTTCCCGGACCACCGTGATTCGATCAAAAATCCGGCGGTCCAGGCACTGACCACTGAGAACATTCAATTCTATTTCTGCCATATTCAGCCAACTGCCGTGTTTCGACGTGTCATGGATCTCAAGACGATCCAGTAACCGTCTGGCTTCCTTCGGTTCAAACGCCGGATACAGCGATGCCGGTTTTAGGATGATGCCTCTGCAACGATTGCCTTTAGGAGGGCCAATAAGATTGGCAAGGCTTTTTGAGGAGCCCCTATTTTTTCCATGCCCCCCAGGAGTGAACTTCTGCTCCATCGTACTCGATCAATTTGTGCTGTTTCATTTTGGCCAGCAAGGCCTTCCTGGTAATCGGTTTCACCAAATAATCGGTGCAAGCCCCGTAAAAGAAAGCCTCCACGACATTGGCTTCATTGTTCAGCATGGTAAGCATAAACACTAAAGACATTTTCTTCATGCCGGACAAATCCACATCGAGATTATCGCGTTCGACTTGTCGAATCATTTTCAAGGCTTCCTGGCCATCCATCTCGGGCATTTGAATGTCCATGAACACCAGATCATACGGCTCCTTTTGAACCAGCGCGATACAAAACATCTCAACACCGATTCTTCCGTTATCCGCCGTATCCACCGTTCCAAACTCTTCCAGCAGGAATTTCATCTCTTCCTGAATCGACAATTGATCTTCAACGACCAAGATTTTCATAATGATTTTCTCTCCTCATGATATGTTTTGTTTGTTTTTCAGGACGTTCAGGAGCCCAGAATATTCCCTTTCCAGTTGTTCGAACAGCATCGTGATTTCTTGAATTTCACCACGTCTTCCTTTGGATTCTATTTCGCCACACAACTGTATAATGCCTTCCGCATGAACCACGCTACAACATCCCTTCATGGCATGCGCTCCCTGCGATATTTTTTCTGCATCTCTCTCATTGACTGCATCGTACAGAACAGTCATGTTTTTTTCCAAATCCTGAAAGAAGGCACGGAGCAATCGATCAAAGCGTTCTTTTCCCATTTTGATCGCCTTTTCTGCCAAGCGGGACTCGTCCAAAGGAGAGGTCGGTGACGCTGCGCCTGGGATTGATACCATTGTCAACTTTTCTTTCAGAGCAGAACCGGATGATTCCTTTGAATCATTTTCATCCAAAACAACACCAAACCAATGCGCCAATTCACTCAACAAGGCTTGTTCCTCAATTGGTTTGGTCAAAAAGCCATCCATTCCCGCTGCCAGACAATTCAACCGGTCTTCTTCGGTCACATTGGCTGTCAGGGCAATCACAGGTGTGTGTGGTCGTTTGGTTTCTTTTTCAAAGCGACGCAAAGCCCGAGTCGCATCAAAACCATCCATGACAGGCATTCGGCAATCCATCAATACAAGGTCATAAAAATTAATTTTCAAGGCTTCCAGGGCTTCCAGTCCGTTACAGACCAGCTCGAAGGATCGTATATCCAGAGAGTATAAAAGATCGGAAATGTATAATCGGTTCACTTCTACGTCTTCCACCACCAGAATTCGAATTTTTTTGTTCAATTTCAGAGCTTCATCGTGATTTTTTGCGGCATCCTCCAGTTCTTCGGAAGTCAAAAAGGAGTTCACAAAATGAACGGTAAAATAAAAATTGCTTCCCTTTCCCGGTTCACTTTCTACCTGAATTTCACCGCCCATCAAACGTATCAGTCTGGAACAAATGACCAAGCCCAATCCTGTCCCACCAAATGCCCGGGTGGTGGACACATCCGCCTGGACAAAGGGTTTGAAAAGCGATTTCAAGCCTTCCTCCGAGATGCCAATGCCGGTATCTCGAACCGAAAACTGCAAGGCAATCCGTTCATTCCTTCCCGGGACAAGACTCACCTCAAGATCCACCTGTCCCTGGAGGGTGAATTTGACCGCATTGGAGGTCAAGTTGAACAAGATCTGACGCAAACGATTGGGATCGCCACAAATCACGGCAGGAACGGTTTCCTGACATCGCCAGGATAACGTAATACCTTTCTCTTCTGCCGAAAGGGTAATAAGATCACCCACGTCCGACACAATTTTTCGGACATCAAACGGAATTTCTTCCAGAACAACGCGACCGGATTCGATCTTTGAGTAGTCCAGGATGTCATTCACAATGGTGAGCAAATGCTTCCCGGATTTCCGCATGATATCCAGGAATTGGCTCCCTTGCACCGATAAGGGTTGCTTGGCAAGCAGATTGGCAAATCCAATGATTCCATTCAGGGGAGTACGAATTTCATGGCTCATCAGCGCAAGGAACTGACTTTTTGATCTGGCGTCCTGCAAGGCTTGCATTTCCGCCTTTTTCAAAGCCAGTTGCATTTTGATGCGAGACAGCATCACAGGCGGATTGATTGGTTTGACGATAAAATCAACTGCACCGACACTCAAACCATGGATTTCGCTGTCTGGATCATTCTCTCCCGTAATAAAAATAACTATAATATCTTTTGTCGCTTCATTGGCCTTAAGCCTTTCGCAGACCGTAAAACCGTTCATGCCTGGCATCTGGATGTCCAGAAGAATCAAATCGGGTAATGCCTCCGCAACGATTTGCAAGGCTTCCTCCCCACTGATGGCCGCAGAGACTTCATAATCGTACATGAGTGCCCGGGCAAGCACCTTGATGTTGGCCGGAACATCATCGACAATCAAAATGGCCGATTTCCTCACCTCGACATGCATGATATTTTCCTTATTTTATGACAGGGACATCCAAAACACTGCACAGATGGGTCAACCGTTCCCGAGCCTCTTTAAAATTGAATTCATCAAGAGATTCTGCGATTCTGATCACAAACTCCTCCGCACTGCTGTCCTTGAGCATGGTCAGCAAGGCTTCACACTGGTCGGATGATATGGTCTTACGTCCCATGACAGATCTCGACAATTCGGCCAACTGGGCAATCATTTCTTCAGTGACAAGGGGTGCATGTGTCACAGTCGGCACTCTTTCTTCTTCAGATGTAGAGTCTGAAGAGCATTCCAATGACGTTATCTCTCTGAACACCTGATGTATTTGAGTTTCAAATGGATGCATCAAGAGTGTCAAACTCTCTTGCCGTTCTTGTTTGATATCATTTTCCAGAGACAAGGCAGCCTTGGCCAACCCCTCTGCGGACAGATTGCTGGCCACTCCTTTGACCTCATGCACCCAACGCACTGCAGACTGCCTGTCACCCGACTCCAAAGCAGTACGGATCTTTTCCGGAAAATCACCGAAACTCTTCTTGAATCTTAAAATCATTGAACAATAAAGCGAATGGTTTGCTCCAAGACGTTGCACACCGGCAGCCACGTTGAAACTGGACAGATGTTTCTGTAAATTCAACATCTCCTCCATTGCTGCGTTTTCGTCTTCGTTGGTATTCTTTATATTGTTCAAGGAATCATTTTCAACAGTTTCAATCATCTCCAAGATTTCATCCGGATCGGGGTATTGCACGGCCAGCCACTTTTTCAACATTTCGTCAAGTTGTTTTATCAGCAATGGTTTTGAAAGAAAATCATCCATGCCGGCCTGTTTACATTTTTCTATTTCGCTTTGCATGGCACTGGCGGTGATGGCGATGATCGGCATATGCCGGCCAGGCAATTCCTCGCCGAGAATGGCGCGGGTCAGTTCAAAACCATCCATGTTGGGCATATGGCAATCCGTCAGCAACAGGCCATAACGCCCGGTGCGCCACATTTGCAAGGCGATGTGACCATCTTCGGCCATTTCTGCGACATACCCCAACAGACGCAACTGTTCTTGAATCACCTCGCGGTTGATTTCATTATCCTCGGCCAACAAGATCAACCGGTTGGCGGCCAGTGCCTCCTCAACGGTAGGAACCTTGATTCTGGCATGCTTGCGCCGATCATAACTCTTGATCCACGTGCTTGGGTGCAACCGTCTGCAAGCAACCAACACGGCATTCACCAGGTTTTTATAAACCAAGGGTGAGCCTTCCACAGGAACGGCTTTGGACATGGAATTGTTCTGGCCACTGAGCATGATCTGAACAACCGGGGCCTGTTCCGGAATGAACGGCACATGGTTGTCTTGCCAACTCATGGCGATCAAGATCACCTTTGGCGTGGAAGTTTCCTGCCAATCCAATGTGTCCAGGTCGGCGACCGGCATGACCTCGGCACCAGCCGCGCGACAATAGGCCGTCACGATCTCCTGTTGCAGCGCATCCTGAACCAACAGAAACAGTTGAAAGCCTTTCAATTCCGCTTCAGGTGCCATCTGATGCGCCGGCTGGTATCTTTCCATCGGCATTTCGATGGTGAACTCGGTGCCTTCATCCGGTACGCTGCGCACCGAGATGGCGCCATTCATCATTTTCACCAACCGATGCGTAATGCTCAGACCCAGACCGGTTCCACCAAATTTACGCGATGTGCTCTCATCCGCCTGGTTGAACGGGACGAACAGTTTTTCTACGGTTGACTCGTCCATGCCAATGCCGTTGTCCATGATCCAGATGTGCAAACTGGTTGAGCCGTTTTGCTGGGGCGATGGCGTGATCCGCAAAACGACCCGACCGGATTGATTCTCCCGTTTGGCGCTGAATTTAATCGCATTACTCAACAGATTGAACAGGATCTGACGCAGACGTGTTTCATCCGACACAATCCAGGATGGCAACTCGGGAGAGATATAAAGATACAACGCCACTAATTTTTCCTTGGCGGTGGTTCCCAAAAGCTGCGCCACACTTTCCACGATTTCATGCAACGGCACAGGAACCCGTTCGATTTCCAACTTGTCGGCTTCGATTTTGGACAAATCCAGAATGTCATTCAGGATTGTCAATAACGCTTGCGAAGAGTCCTGAATGATATGGACCATGCGACGTTGCGCGCGCGTCATTTCTGTCCGACGCAAGACGTCCACCATGCCAATCACACCGTTCATCGGTGTGCGTATCTCATGGCTCATGTTTGATAAAAAATTACTTTTAGCAAGGCTGGCCTGTTCTGCAAGTTCCTTGAGCTTCAGGAGTTCCTGTTCAGTTTCTTTGAAGCGCGTAATATCTGTCATGATTGCAACGAACATGGATTGTTCGCCAACGGTCATCTCTCCCAAGATCAATTCCAGGGGAAATTCCGTACCATCTTTTTTTAAGCCAATAACCTCTCGACGAGACCCGATGTTTCTTTTATCTCCTTTTATTTTATAGTTACTTATAAAAGCGTCATGTTGCCTGGCGATATGCTCCGGCATCAACAAATTGACATTCTTCCCCAACAATTCGGCGGACGAATAGCCAAAATAATTCTCAACAGCCGTATTCAGATTGACAATATTACCAAAGGCATTGGTGGTGATGATGGGATTGGCCGCAGTATGCAGAATCGTGCGGATGGTGCTTTCGCTCAGTTGAAATTCTTTTGCAATCAATGCGGTTTGTTCTTCTGCCTGGATCTTTCGTGCGATCAACAGATACATCATTATGGACATCGTGATCGTGACAATCATCCCAAGAATGGAAATTATCCAAGATTTTTTAATACCTGAATGATTTTCAAAGCCGGGCAGAGTGCTGACATCCAAATACCAAAAATGATTCAGGATCTTTATTTCTCTGCCCACCTGAAATGTGGGCGGGGAGTCGGATTTTTCAGAAACGCTCGGATGAGTGTCCAGCATCAGCACATCGGGCGTTGGGGCGGATCCATCATAAATTCTCAGACGCAGATTTTTTATCAGATTCTTTTTACTGCCAACCATGAAATCTTCAATCCGAAAGGGTGAGTAGACCCAACCGATCAGCGATTCCCGCCTCTCCTCCAGGCTGTCCGGAGTGAAACCGTATCTATACACCGGCGTATAAATCAAAAAACCTGACTGCACTTGTTTCCCATCCTCCTGGACCAGTGTCACCTTGCCCGACATCGTGGATTTTCCGGAATCCCTGGCCATGATCATGGCACTCTGCCGAACGGGTTCAGAAAACATGTCGTACCCGAACGCACGCAGATTCCGGTCCATGAAAGGCTCAAGATAAATAATCGAAGTATAAATTTCACGATCGCCAGGTGGACGTATTTCGTAGTTCAAAAACCCTTCTTTACGCAACGCCTGAATGTGTTTTTCTTTATCTTCAACCGGAACTATTTTAGAAAAACCAACTCCAAGAATGCTTGGTTGTTCTTTTATTTGCAATGATTTGATGTATGTTGATAGTTTTTTTCTTGACATTCCGCTATTCGAATAGAAAAAACCCCTGACACCTAAAAGTATCTGGCGATACAGAGCGATTCTGATGTCTATAAAATTTATAATTTCTGTTTGTACTTTGTGGATTTTTTCTTCATGATTCAATAAATCCTCCTGCTCAGCCCATTTGTACAAGGCGAGAGTAATCAACATTCCCGAACAAAATACAATAAATACGGAGGCGACAATCTTTAATTTTCTCACAATCTACTCCAATTGCAACGGCGATGCGAAGCGTACTGGTTGCAGACCAAGAGGTTTAGATTGCATGGATTCGGCTCAAACCACTCCGAACAGCAATCTTCCCACCAGCATGAAAATGACCACGCTCAGACAGAATACTAAGGATTTCTTAGTATCTTTGCAACAGGAAAGCTAAGAAAATCTTAGTCCGCATCAACTCCAGGGGCATGGGTATGGGCTGGGATGAGCAGGACTCCTCTTCCAAAACGACTCAAGGATGCCAGAGACCGTGCGGGACTCTCCCAGACGGAACTGGGAGTTGCCGCCGGCATGGATCCTTCCGGGGCGAGCGCCCGGATGAACCAGTACGAACGGGACAAACACGTTCCCGACTTTCAGACTCTGAAGCGGATCGCCTCGGTCCTGGAATGTCCTGTCCTCTATTTCTATGCCGAGGACGACGACCTTGCCGAGATCCTTCTACATCTGGGTAGGATGGACGATGGAGAAAGATCCGCCATGTTGGCAGAATTACGAAAGTCAGCCTGTCGGGGATAACGTGGACCGGGAACCGGTCCCGTTGCCGAAAGAATTCAGAACCTCCTCGATCTTCTCCAATTCATCGACGATCACCTGCATCACCATGAACAAGGAAGCGGCAGGCGGCGTATCGTCCGGATCCGGACGGGCGGCGGTGCCGCACTCGGCCACCATGCGCGCCACGGCCAGAGACTTGTCCAGGCTCAAGCGGATGGTGTCGATTTGATGCAAGGTCAGGGCGTGTTTGCTGTCCATGGGGCGCGTCCTTGGCAAAAGGTTTCAGGAAATGACCGGACCATAGGGAGCATGCCGATGCTGGCCACACAAACATTCCCGGTCAAATAAACGAATATTTATTCTTTTTAACCTCTTAAGTAATACAAATAGTTGCCGATCCCGTTTTTTAATCCTATTCAAAAATATAAATGGTGATTAAACCATTTGCGCCTAATCCTCAATATATATATGATCTAGAAGAAATTGTAAACATTTTTTTCAATATCGTCATCGATAGAAAACTTTCAAAATACACTATCCGGCAAAACTCCCAAGATAGATCTTATATTTATATTTTTTAATCATTGATCTGCAATTTAATTGCCGCCAATAGACCAAAACATCAACAACTCAAGCCTGAACAGGCTTAAGTGCACATAAAATTATACGTTCTTGGAAAATAACCGTTCAACAAAGCAATCATTGAACCTGACAGGAGGGAGAGATGGTGCTGGAACGGAGAGGAAGGAAGCAGGAGGAGAAATTCATCAACCGGCATCAGACTGAAACGGTTTTATCAACGGGTTGGTAACCGTTCTCGCAGCAGAATTGTTGGTCTTTCTGTCACGTATTTAGACAGGTTGGCGTGAGGTTTCGGTCATCGTCAAGCCAGCAACGATAATCCATTGGCATCGTGCAGGATTTCGGTAGGCTGCACAATACCTGCGGAAAGCGACCTGATCCAATTCCAGTTTCGGATTATCAAAGAGCACATCCAAAAGATGAGGTTCCGACACCTCGTGCCCGCTTCAGAAAAATCTGGTCCATGGCAACCACTGAACCCTCAATCTTATCTCTGATTTTATTGTAAATTATCATCCCTGTCCAATGAAATCCAACGCCCCATCGCTGAACAGTTTAGCAATGGGGCCAAATTCGGCTCGGATGGAATTTCTGGTATGAACCCGCATCGCTCTGCCGGGCCCGTGGCGTGCAACTCCACCATTCCGTTCAAAAAAAATAAAATCAGCAGAAAAATTTGCATACCAGGCGACCGCACCTTATGCTGCCCTGCGCAAACGACATCCTTCCCCTCATCCTCACCGCCAGACGCGCACGGACCCGATACAGATGGTGAACCTCATGTCCCCGACCGTTCAGCTTCCGGATGCCGACAAACCACGCACCCGAAACATCCCCCGGATGATAACCTGCCTGCTCCTGGCCATGTTCCTGCCGGTCATGCCCGCGTCGGCCATCGACAACGACACGCTCAACGTGGCTTTCGAACGCTACGAACGGCGGATCGATCTGTTCATCCGCCACATGACCCAACAATCCTGGATCGAGGCCGAACTCACCGCCATCAGCCTGACGGAACTGGGCGAGGAGTTGCTGACCCTCGGGAAAGCCGAAAACATCCCCACCTGGGAATACTATGCCAGCAATCTGACCCATCACGGCCAGGAACTCCAGGAAGCCTGCAAACGTCAGGACAGCCATGAAGCCGTCTATCTGATCGCCACGTTGATCAATCATCTGGGAGAAATCCAGTCCGCCATTCCGGTCTGGCTTCTGGAGCATCTGCGCAAACAGATCCTCGAACTCGAACAGGGCATTGCCAATCAAAACCATAAAACGACCCGCAACGCAGCCGAAGTGATCCACAATTCAGCCCACAAGATCATCCTGTCTGCCAGCACCTCCCGGCAGAGTTACCGTCACACCCGCTGGCTGACCAACCTGCTGGACCTCAACCGTCTGGGCGATCAACTGGTGGGCGGGGAGAGCCACGGCGATGACTGGACGGCCTACGAAGGCCACATGAAACGCATCCAGTCGATCTATGCCACCTGGAAAGACGGTTTCCATCCTGTAGCCCTTCCCTCAGAACGCCCATGAATCTCGCGCGTCGTTTTCAATTGTTTCTGGCACCGGTAGTCCTGCTCGTCGGTGCGTGGCACGCGCTGGCCAACTGGATGTCCTATGAACAAGAACTGCAATTCATCGCCACCAAGGCGATGCAGATCGACATCCAGGATTTGAAGGTTCTCGCCAAGGATCCAATCTTCACGAACTATATTCAACACTTGTCGAATGGTTTCCCAGAGTATGCCGAACAGGATATCAAGGAGGTGCGATATGTTTTCCGGAACCTGATGGAAAACGCCCGCAAATACGATCGCACTCCGGATCATATCGTGCTGTTTTCGGCATCCTGGGAAATCCTGGCACTGGAGACGGATGATCACCCCATAGGTTCCCGAACCAATGACGGTCAGGAGTTGATCCATATCGAACCCTTTTATACCACCTATACCGATTTTTCCGTTCCCTATTCCCAACTGAATCACGATCACCACAAGGCCGTGGTTCCCATCGGACGGGACGCCAATCAGGACGGCGTGCTTTCCGCAGACGAAATCGATCTTTTTCTGCATAGCGAATTCCTGCTGCCCCTCGCTGATTTTCGCGCCGAGGCCCGGAAACGGCTGGCCAACACGCTCTGGATAGGGGCGGGACAGATGGTGTTGCTGATTCTGACCCTGATCTGGGCCGGGCGATTCATTCCCCGTCCGTTCCGGGAGATGACCAACCACATCACCACCCTGGCGCAAGGGGATTTGCGCCAGCCGATGCCCGCCACCTGGAAGATCCGGGAACTGGATCTGCTGGCCCAGGCCATCAACCGCATGCAGACGGAGCTCTCCCAACGTGAGAGCTCGATCCTGTCGGCCCGCAATCAGGCCGAAGAGTCCAGAATCATGCTGCTTCAGGTGTTGGATACGATTCCGGTCCATGTGTTCTGGAAGGATACCGCATGCCGTTATCTGGGATGCAACGCCCGGTTCGCCACGCTGGCCGGACTCAACCATCCCAAGGAGATCATCCAGTTGTCGGATCATGATCTTCTCTGGAAAGAGCAGGCCGAAGTTTTCCAGCGCATGGATCAGCAGGTGATGACCACCGGTCAGGCGGTGCTCAACCACCTGGAACCGCTCCGTTCCCCAAACGGCACCGAGCATTGGCTGGAGATCAGCAAGGTGCCGTTGACCGACGCCGAGGGACAGATGATCGGGGTGCTTGGAGCCTCCCACGATGTCACGGAACGGCACCGTCTCGAACGGGAGTTGATCCGCTACTCGGTACGCCTTGATCAGCACGCCAACCAACTGGAAGAGATGGTTCAGGCCCGCACCCGGCAGTTGATCCATGCGGAACGTCTGGCCACACTGGGCACCTTCTCGGCAGGCATGGCGCACGAAATCAACAATCCCAACGCCTTCATCGCCGCCAACACACAGTTCCTGCAACAGTACTGGCAATTGGCCAGTCCCATTCTGCAAGAACACGCCAGTCAGGATCGATCCGGACGCGTCTCCCGTTTCCACGATGAAATCGGAAAAACCCTGGACGGAATCCTGGATGGCAGTGCCCGCATCAGCAAAATCGTGAACAGCCTGAAAACCTACTCCAAAGGGGGCATGGAAGCGGACCGGGTGGAGTGTCGCCTGGAAGATCCGATCCGTGATGCCGAAAACCTGCTGCGCCATCGCTTGCAAAAAGATCGCGCGGTCCTGCGGGTCCAGATTTCCAGAAATCTAACCCTGTTCTGCGATCGTCAACAGATGGCCCAGGTCTTCGTCAATCTGTTCAACAACGCTCTGGACGCCCTGGAAGAAATGCGCGCCATCCCGGAAAAACGGATCACAGTGGAAGGCCAGTTGCTCGATCGTCATGTGTGGGTGTGGGTGCGGGATAATGGACCCGGCATCCCCGAGTCGGCACTGAGCAAGATTTTCGACCCGTTCTACACCACCAAAGGCAAAACCAAGGGAACCGGCCTGGGATTGTCCATCGTGGAGGGGATCATCAAGGATCATCGTGGACAGATCACCATTCACTCCTCCCCGGATCAGGGACAGGAGACCGAGGTGGTGATCATTCTGCCATCGTTGGAACTCTATCGGGAACAAATCCAATGGCGGGACCAAACGAAGCCCGGAGCAAGCCGCCCCGAATGAGGCTGCGGTTGCGGTCAGCGTTTGAATCCGTAAAACTTCTCCAAATGACGACCGATTTCCTGACGGGAGGGCCGGGGCAATTCGGCATCGGATTGAAAGGCCATGGATGCGGCGCGATGGTTCACAATCCGGTTCAGACGACGTGAATGCAGAGTGCTCACCAACTCCTGGATTTGGCGCACGACGGAATCCTTCAACTCCGAAAACAGAAACACGCACACCCTCTCGTTGGCACGCTCCCGACTTCTCGGATCGCCGGTCATCACGAGACGGACCATCCCTACCACCGGGATTGACGCGGCCTGATGCAGAGGCAGGATCTCCAAGCACAGGGACTCGCCAATCTTTGGATCCCACTCCGGTGAAACTGGAAATCCGAACTCCATGTTTCTCGGACTGATTTTGTACAGACGGCCCGGCGGGGAAAAATCGAACCGCTGCACCCGGATCCACTCTCCGGAATCGACCTCCGCCCCGAGCATGGTATGAGTCTCCTGCATCAGGAGGTTGCTCAATCCGAAAGCGAAATGCTCCCCTTTACCTGTGAACATCAAGCCCATGCCATTGGGGCGCACATGAACCACCTGGCACGGAAAGTCGTTCTGGAGATTGGATCCCGTCAGACGGACGGTGCCGACACTGCCTGTTTCGATTCCTTCCACCTTGTTGGTGACGAAAAAAATCCCCGCCAACGAAACGTTTTTGGTGAGCCCGAAAATCTTCCTGCCACCGGTCAGTTCCAGCACGGCCTGACGATTGAACAGCACGCGCTCATGACGCCGCCGTTTTGGGTCATAGGCCCTGTTCCACTCTTCATTCATTGATTCCCCCATCGAAGCCTGTCCGCACAACCCATGAGAGCCCCGTTTCCGGAATTCCGTCCCGACCGTGCAACTCATCCAGACCGCCACGATGCACCATGGCCCATCCGAATGACTCATGCGTTTGATTCCGCCGCGACCTCCGCGCAGAAGCGATCATTCCGCAGGAGATGTCGCGATCTCGTCCATGGATTCGGTGGTTTCGGAATATTCCGCCCACAGGAGTTCTCCCCAGCGACGGCATCGATTGACCGCCTGTCCAATAACTGTGGCCAGCATGGGCATATCCAGGGGCTTCTTGATGTAATCGGCCGCCCCGTAAACCAGAGCCTCCATGGCCCGGTCCAGATCACTGGCACCCGTGATCACGATGAATTGAACCATGGGATATTTCTTTTTGGTTTGACGAATGAACTGCAAACCGTTTCCATCCGGAAGATTGATATCCTGAAGAACGATCAGAGGGCTTTGCTCCTCAAGCCGGGTCAGGGCCTCTTCGAACGTACCGGCCTGAATGATCACCAAATCCTGGAGTTCCGTCTGGAAGGCGAGATAACGCTCAATGGCATGACGAATCTCGGCTTCGTCATCCACCACCATGACACGGATCGGGTCGGTCATTGTCAGGCTTCTCCTGGAGTTCTTGTGGCTGGATTCGAAACCATAAAGTAAAAAAACAACCATTACCAACTATGATTTTTCTGACATTCAACAATCAGGAAACAACAAAAAAACATTTTCAATCCACTGTACTCACGGAAGCATTCTAAGCAACATATCAGTACCGGTCATGAATTGTCAACCCCATGCCCGATGGATCAAGCCACCCCTCTGTACTACTCTGCACTGATCCACCTTCTCCAAAATCCGAATTTTGTAGGACGATGAAAACGTCCGACGCCGAGCCTTCTCAGAAACCTCAGGATCTGGACGCTCCACTTTTGACCCCATCAAATCCGTCACCTTCGCATCCATACTCTTTTCACCTCCAAGCCCTACACTCAATTATCAGGGGGTCGGTGTCTCGTCTACATTGGCATAGAGGGCATATGGCGCATATATTGCTTACAAACCAATCAGACCTTCTCGCACTTGAAACAGGCTCGCCATGCACACCCCTCCCAAAAACCTGCGTCTGCCCTGGATCCTGTTTCTGACAAGCGGATGTTTCACGCTGCTGTGTCTGATCAATCTCTTTTCCTTCCACGAACACCGGGCGACATTCCTGGAAAAGTATGCTTTTTACTCATCCCAGAAGTGTTTAATACAAACCCGTAATCTTTTCAACAATGTTTCCCAGGTACAAAACCAGTTGACCGACATCTCCGCCACCCTGGGGCTCGACAATCTGGATCAAGGGTTCGACCGGGCGCGGGAGGAGACGGACGCCTTTCATGCCGGATTGATCAATCTGCGACAACTGCTGGAAAAACATCCCACGAAAGAGAATCCTGTCCCGGACCTGTCCGCTCTGGAGGCCCGTTTTGACCTCTTTCACTCTCTGGGCATCGAAATGGCGCACGCCTACATTCAGAACGGCACCTTCCGGGGAAACCAGAAAATGAAGCTGTTCGACGCGGAAGCAGACCAGCTCCGGGACACCCTGAATGAAATGTCCACCTTTCACAAAGAACACGCGGAATTCTGGCGCAAGAAAATCACCCGCCACGCCCATGCCTTCTCCGCTCCCGGAGGGGTGGGAAATCTGCTGTGGTTTCATCTGATGGGGGATCAAACCCGCACTCATTATGTTCAATTCATGACCTTGCTGGTGCAGACCGCCCCTCATCAGGATAACCGCATGCGTCTGAGCATTGCAGCCGGGGAGCTGCAGGGACAGGTCATCCAGGTGCAGCAGTGGTTGACCGATCTGGCGGCCACCCGGGGTCAGGATGGACTCGACGAAGGCAATACGAAGGCCAGACTGGCCGCCGAAAACTTTCTGGCCGCCCTGCCCGCCTTCCTGGAGCTGATCCGGGAGCACGATAACGAAACCGCCCTCGGAAAGACCGCTGATCTGGAGCGGCAGTTCAAAACCTTCTACCGCACAGGACAGGAACTGGCCAAGGCCTACATTCTGGGAGGGGCCAAACGGGGCAATCCGTTCATGCGCGCCTTTGACAAGCAAGCAGAGGAGCTCAACACCGAACTGAAATCCTATATCGATCCCACCCTGGACGATGCCAACACCGAAAGTTTCCAAATGGATCTGGTCCATGATTCGCTTCAGGAGATCCGCAAAATTCTTTTTTTTCTGTCATTTCTCTCCTTGATCGTCACCATTGCCGCATCCGCATGGCTTGCTTCTTGCAGAAGGTTGCATTCAGCACCTGAATAGGACGTTGATCTCCACAAATCAAGGATCTGTGACATGTATCTGGACCACTTCGGACTGCACAGCCAACCATTCGCGCTCACGCCGGATACCAGCCGCTTTTTTGCGGATGGCGGACGCATGGCACTGCTGGAGCAGCTGTCGGCGGCCATCCAGGCCGGAGAGGGGGTCATCCAGGTCATCGGCGGGTCGGGTTCCGGAAAGACCATGCTCTGCCGCGCGCTCTGCGAGCGACTGCCATCCGGCATCCGGATCGCGCTGCTGCTGAATCCCGCGCTTCCGCCTGGCGACCTGATCCCGGCACTTCTCAACGAATTCCGTCTGCCGACACCGGGTCGCAAGGAGCGACTGGCGGCCCGTCAACTGCTGCTGGATTACCTGGTGACGATCAACCGCAACGGGGAACGGGCCGTGTTGCTGATCGACGATGCCCATGCCATGCCTGCGGCCACCCTGGAAAGTCTGCGTCTGCTGGGCAACATGGAGACCGCGCAGGCCAAACTGCTGCAGGTGGTGCTGTTTGCCCAACCCGCCTTCGATACAATGCTGCGTGATCCCGCCCTTCATCCTCTGCGGGAGCGGATCGGCACCCGGTTGACCCTGCTTCCCCTGTCATCCAGGGAGTCGGACCGCTATTTGCAGTTCCGCCTTCAGGCCGCCGGTTTCACCGGGGAGCGGCTGTTCACTCCCAGAGCCGCCCGCTGCCTGCACCGTCTTTCCGGTGGACGGATTGGCCGGATTCATCATCTCGCCAACCGGACGATGCAACGGGCCCATCAGGATGGATCCACGCAGGTTTCCGCCCGGCATGCCCTTGGCGCCGCAGCCACCGACCTGCCCCGTTTTCGGCTTCTTCCGGCATGCCTCGATCAACCGGTGCTGGCAACCGCCGCGCTGGCCGCCATGCTGGTGGGAGGCGGGGTGTGGCACTCCTGGGCGACCGGCCCGGATCACGATCCGGCCCGCAACCCCTCCCCGACCCACGTTTCAGCCACCAACCGAAACACCCCGACACCCGAAGTGGCCGCCGAACCGGAAAAAAAACCGTCCGTAGCCGACCACTCCCTTGCCCCTGCCCCGCAGACCCGCGCCGAGGCTCCGGCAGAGCCCTCCCCGGTCGAAACCGAAGAGTCCGCCATCCAGTTTCCGGATGAACGGCTTTTCCTGGCCGATCAGGAAGCCGACAGTCACAACAGCGCAGCCTTACCGGTTCAGCGCACTCCGTTGGGCAAACCCTATCTGAAACCCGACGACCCCCTCGCCGAGGCGATTCTCGCCTCCCACCGCTGGCTGGATACGGGCAACGAGAAAAACTACTCCATTCAATTGATTCTGCTGCGTTCGGAATCCGGTCTGGAAGTCCTGATCCGGCAACTGGCCGCGATCCACTCTCCACCCGAGGCGTTGGACCTCAAGCTGTTCCGCCTCAAGGACGACACCCTGCTGATCTATCTGAACGAATGCCACAGCCTGGTGGCCTGCGAGGCGTTGCTGAACCGGCTGCCGGTGACGTTACGTGCCGGAAAACCAGGCATCCGCTCTCTGGCCCGCATGAAAACCACGGTGCGCAAGCTGGCCATTGCCGCAACGGACCATACCGGATAAATGATCATGCGCACTTCATCGACTCCTGTTCGCATCCCCTCTTTCCTGTCCCCCTGGGTCCGGCGCGTTTTCGTGGGGTTGATCTCTCTGGGCATGGGCTGCGTTCCGAAGCCACCCCCGCAGGAGTCGGACGCGCTCCGGCATGACCCCCCGGCCCTCCAGACCCAGGGCATGGAAGCGTCCATTCCCGAGACGGTCAAGGTCTCCCCGTTTCTCCCCAGGGAGGAGAGCAAAGGTCTGGTTCAATCCACCTACACGGTGGTGGTCACCGATGTCCCGGTGCGGGAGGTGCTGTTCGCGCTGGCCAGAGATGCCCATCTCAATGTGGATATCGTGCCCGGCATCACCGGTCAGGTCACTCTCAACGCCATCGACCAGACCCTGCCGAAAATTCTCGACCGGATCGCCATGCAGTCCAACATCCGCTATCAGATCAAGGAGAACGTGCTCTCGGTGGAACCGGATCTGCCGTTTCGTCGCAACTACCGGATCGATTACGTCTCCTCGGCGCGCAAGATGGAGTCCGAGGTGGCCATCGCCACCACCGTGGCCTCCACGGGAGCCAATGCCCCCACCATCAACAACAGCTCCAGCATCAAACTCGGCACCTCCTCGACCAATGACTTCTGGAACAACCTGATTGCCAATCTGAATGAAATCGTCACCGACGGCAAACGGGACGGCACCGCCGGAGAGAACAAAAAAGAGGATAAAAAAAATGAAGGGGGCAAAAAAATCGTCTGGAACGAAGCCACCGGAGTGGTCAATATCCTGGCCACCGACCGTCAGCATCGGGAGGTGCAGGAGTTCATCGACCGGGTGGTCCACAGCGCGCAGCGTCAGGTGCTGATCGAGGCGACGGTTGCCGAGGTCCGGCTTTCGGATCAGTACCAGTCGGGCATCGACTGGTCCATGCTCAAACGAACCGGCACCTCCGACGACGGAAACCGCATCTCCCTGCTGGCCAACCGGCTGAACGCCAATCCTCTGGCGGCGATGACCCTCAACAGCACCCGGGTGCCGTTTTTGTCGGATGTGCTGGGCGACCGGGATGTGGGAGCCACCCTGCGACTGCTCTCCACCTTCGGCAAGACCAAGGTGCTCTCCTCGCCCCGGATCACGGTGCTCAACAACCAGACCGCCATTCTGCGCGTCACCACCAATGAAGTCTACTTCCAGATCCGGGTCACAGAACCGACCTTCAACGAAAACGGCACCATCCGCACCTCGGCCACCAGCGAAACCCAGATCCGTACCGTGCCGCTGGGCTTCATCATGCAGGTGACTCCCCAGATCAGCGAATCGGAGATCATCACCCTCAACATCCGCCCCACCATCCAGCGGGTGGAAAAGTGGGTGGACAATCCGGATCCGAATCTTCGGGTCAATCTGCCGGCCGACTCCAGTTTTGTACCGCCTCAGATTCCGGTGGTCCAGGTGCAGGAGCTCGATTCGGTGCTGCGGGTGCCAAACGGCCATGTGGCGGTGATGGGCGGCCTGATGGAAAACTCACGCACCAAGGATGTGGACGGGGTTCCCGGACTCGCGGAACTGCCGGTGGTGGGGGGACTGTTCAGTTACCGCAATCAGGAGAGCAGCAAATCGGAGCTGGTGGTCTTTCTGCGGCCCGTGGTTTCGGGCGAACCCCGTGATCTGCTGAACGACCATGACCGCCAGATACTCTCCGAACGGAACACCCCGCTGCCTGCCACCTGGACACGGGATCCCGCCGCGCTATGAGCCTTCTGCTTGACATGCTCCGCGATACGGAAGAGGAAAAGGAATCGCAACCGTTTCCGGTCAAGACCATGAAACCGGCATTCGTGCCGCAAGCGGTCCCGACAGAGACGAGCGCGACGCAATCCACCCCGCACATCAGCGGACTGGATCTGGTCCGGACGCCGCAGGGAGCGGTTTCCATCCACCCGGTCCCGGAGGAGTCCGACGAAGACGATTTCGAGCGGTTTTCCTTCGATCTCGAAGAGGAGGATCCGGCCGACACCGAAAAAACCCCAGAGATGTTCCTGGCGCACCGGGAGACGCAGGCGGATCCGTCCGACACCGAAGAAGACCCCTTTCAGATCCTCCTCGATGACGATACCCGGTCAGACGAAGGGCCGACTGCCCTCCAGAAAGAAAACGCGCCTCGGGAGCACACGAAACACGCACCGACAGAGGAGGCCTCCGGCATTTCCTCCTTTGGCTTTCCCACCCTGTTCGCGACCATGGCACTCGCACCGCACCCGGCCATGACTGTCGAAAAACCGCCGGAACCGCTGACCGGAACAGCGGGGATCTCCCTTGCCCCGCAACCGGAGCAGACCGAAAGCCTCCTGGTCACGCTCCCGGACAAGGCAGCAACCCCCGTTCAACCGGTCTCATCCGGTCTCGACGCAGGCCTGGCACCAGCACCCGAACCGGCATCCGGAACCGCACCCGAGTCCAAACGAACCGCCCGACTCTTCTGGCTGCTCAAGGGGGGGGCATTCCTGATCGGCGGGCTGGCGGTTGCCGGATATTATTATCAGGAGGCCTTGAATACGGAAAGCCCACGGGTGCCCGCCGCGACCAGAAAAGTCCCGCCACAGAACGCCCCGACCCGGCCCGCGCCGCCCCAGGCGCAAAAGAGCCAGACCGCTCCGGCACCGGCTCCAGACGCTCCCATCCAGGAAGCCGCTCGCCAGACGCAGAAGCCCCCGACCGCTCCGGGACAGCCTCCAAACGCTCCCATCCAGGAAGCCGCTCACCAGACGCAGAAGCCCCCGACCGCTCCGGGACAGCCTCCAGCCGCTCCCGCCCAGGAGGCCGCTCACCAGACGCGGGCCGATGCAAAACCGCCCAAAAACGGACCGCAACCCCGGACACTCCCCCGTTCCGACCTGTCCGCCAGAGACGCATCCCAAAAACGCCCCCCCTCTTCCGCGCCTTCCCCCGACGGGACGATGCAACCGCTCACGGCCACCGGGCCATCCACAGCCGGTCCGATCGCAACCGAAAAACCGGCCTCCCGGAAACCGGCCAAACCGCCAGCCGCCAAAACGTCGAAAACCGCTCCCGGCTCCGAGCCGGAACCCCTGCAGGCCGGACGGAGGGCGTTTCTCGACAACGACCTGGCCACCGCCAAAGCCCGGTTCGAGCAGCTCCTCTCCCGGGAACCCCACAACCATGGGGCCATATCCGGTCTGGCCTCGGTGGCCATCCGCGAAGGCAACCCCGACAGGGCGCGCGCGCTGTATCAGAGCATTCTCAAGGAGAATCCCCACGACACTCTGGCCATTGCCGCACTCATCTCCCTGACCGGAAACCCGGATCCGATCCGCACCGAAAGCCGGTTGCAACACCTGTTGCGGGAAAAACCGAATGAGGCCCACCTCTATTTTGCCCTCGGCAATGTCCACGTGGAGCAGAAAAACTGGCCCGAGGCCCAGAATGCCTTCTTCAACGCCTACCGCCTGGATCGGGACAACCCGGACATTCTGCTCAATCTGGCGGTGAGCCTCGACCAGATGGGTCAGGAGGCCGCCGCTCTCACCCACTACCGGGAGGCTCTGCGCCTCATGACCGTGCGCCACGGGGCCGGTTTCGACCTGCATGGAGTACAGCGACGCATCGCCATTCTCGCACAGCGACATCCGGACCGGCCATGACCCCATCCGCCTCAGCCGCACCGCAAAAACGTCGCCGTCTGGGTGACATCCTGCTGGATGCGCAAATCATCACCCCCGACAAGCTGACCATTGCCCTCACCGAACAGAAAAAAACCGGTGAACAGCTTGGCCGGATCATCGTCAAACTGGGATTTGTCCCGGAACAGGTGATGCGTGATCTGCTGGGCAGTGCCCTCGGGCAGCCAAGCATCGACCTCGACACCATCCGACTCGATCCCTCGGTCCTGGCCCTGCTCCCGAAAAAGCTGATCGAACGTCATCAGGTGCTCCCGATCCAGTGGAACGCCAAAACCGCCACCCTCACCCTGGCCATGGCCGACACCCAGGATGTGGCGGTGATCGACAAAATCCAGGCCAACATCCACGAAGGCATCACCATCCGACCGGTGCTGGCCGGTCAATCGGAGATCGGACGGGCGATCCAGAAATATTTCGGCGGCCACATCTCCCTGGAAGGGGTGATCCGCGAACTGGAAACCGGCTCCATCGATCTCGAAAGCCTCTCCACGGATCAGGGGGGGCAGTTCAGCCATCCCATGGTCCGTCTGGTGGAGATGCTGCTCGCGGATGCGGTCCATCGGGACGCCTCGGACATCCACATCGAACCGGAACTCGGTTTCGTGCGCATCCGCTACCGGGTCGATGGGGTGCTCTCCGAGGTGCGCAGTCTGCATCGGGACTATCTGTCCGGACTGGTGGTGCGTCTCAAGGTGCTGGCGGGCATGAACATCGCCGAAACCCGCGCGCCCCAGGATGGCCGCTTCTCGATGAACATTTCCAGCCATGCCATCGATTTCCGGGTCTCCTCCCAGCCCACCACCCATGGGGAGAATCTGGTGCTGCGGGTGCTCGACCGCAACAAGGGCATCATGCGCCTGGAAGATCTCGGACTCTCCCGATCCAATCTGAACACCCTCAAACGAATGATGGCCAAACCCGAAGGGATCATCCTGGTGACAGGCCCCACCGGCAGCGGCAAGACCACCAC
>JADGBU010000108.1 GCA_015231295.1 Magnetococcales bacterium
TCACCCGTGGGAAACATGTGCCGTGTATTTCCGTCAGGGTTGGGGGTGGATTGGTCAAACCTTCCTGTTTTGTTTTCCGTGCGGTGGCGGCTTCGGGGCTCGCTTGGGTTGGGAGCGGGGCGGGGGCTTTTTTCCGGGGTTGGCTTACGCAATTGAATTATCAGTTAAAACAATCCAATGCCCGGTGGGTTGCGAAAATGTGCGTATCGGGTGTTCGGGGTTATACCTGTTTGGCATACCTTCTGCATTATCCTCGGCAACGGCAAGGTGGAAAGCGGAATTTTCCACTTCGGAAAGCCAACACCGTCATGGGGAGCGTCTTGAATCATGTCACTCGGTAGCCTGTTGAATGTCTCCAAGTTGGGAATCTTCGCATCTCAGGGTGCATTGCAGACCATTTCCCACAACATCACCAACGCCAACACCGCCGGTTACACCCGGCAAACCGTGGAATTGTCATCGGTTCCCGGCAATCAGGTGATGTCCGGTGGTGCCGGAGTGCGGATTTCGGATGTCCGGCAACAGGTGGATCAACTGGTGGATCGTCGTCTGGAACTGGGCAGCGGTGAGTTGGGCCGCCTCCAGACCCGCGAAAGATATATGACCATGATCGAGGATGTCTTCAACGACATGGATGGCAATGGTCTGTCTCAGGGGCTCGATGCCTTCTTCGAGGCGGCGGATACCCTGGCGGACAATCCGGGCAATTCGGTGGCCCGTTATCAACTGGTGGCCAAGGCCGAAAGCATTGCCAAGGATTTCAATTCGATGTCCGCAGCCCTGGGCGAATCGACCCTGCCCATCGACAAGGAGATCGATGTGGTGCTGTCGGATCTCAATCTGCGGCTGAAGGCCCTCAAGGAGATCAACAACACCATCGTCCGGAACGAGGCCACCACCCCGTCGCTGGATCTGAAGGATCAGCGTCGCAAGATGATTCTGGAACTGGGAGAGATCATCGACATCCGCACCCTGGAGCTGGAAAACGGCGATGTCCAGGTGATGACCTCCAAGGGGCAGGAACTGCTGGTGGATGCGGTCTATTCGGCCAATCTGGGGCGCAACACGACCATTACCGAAACCGGATTCCGGGGCATCTCCATCGGCGATCAGGAGTTCGACCAGGAGAAGATTCAAGGAGGTCAACTCGGTGCCCTGCTGGAGCTGCGGGATGAGGTGATCCATGGCCCGGAGGGCTTTTTGACCAAACTGGAAACCCTCGCCGACGAGGTACGCTTTCAACTGAACCGGGCCAACTCCCAGTCGGTGGGCAAGAGTCTGGTGACGAGCATGACGGGGATGGTCTCTTTGGGCAACGATCTCCAAAGCTCCCTGGCCAATCTCGTGACCGATACCAGCTCGGAGAGCTATCAGAAAGGTCCGGTGGACGCCAATCGGGTCACGGCGGGACGCATCGTGTTTGCCGTCGGCAGCAACGCCGCCCTGCAACCGGTCACGGTGAACATCACCACCGACATGTCGCTGGTGCAGGTGCAGCAGGCCATCGATGAACTCGACGGCGTGGATGCCGAAATCACCAGCGACAAAAAATTGAAAATCAGTGCCAGCAACTCCGGCAGTCGGCTCGGCGTGGTGGTGGATGAGAGCGGATTGTTGGCGGCTCTGGGCGTGGGTGCTCTGCTCGGAGGACGGGATGCGGGAGACATGGCGGTCAATCCCGAACTGTTGGCCGATCCCGATCGGGTGGGAGGCGGGCGTCTGAATGTGGATGATCTGTCCAACCCCACCACGGTGACGTTCGACGATGCCAGCAGTCAGGGGGCGTTGGCTCTGGGCAATCTCCGGACCACCCGTTTCGACCTGTTCGGCAACAACGCCTCCCTGACCAGCCATTACGCCACCATGGTGGGGGAGTTGGGTTCGATCATCAGTCAGGATCAGGAGTCCCTGACGGCCCAGCAGTCTGCGCAGTCGTTTCTTTCGGATATGCGTGAGTCCATCTCCGGGGTCTCCCTGGAAGAGGAGTTGACCGATTTGATCCGTTTTCAGCGGGCGTTTCAGGCGTCCAGCAAGATGGTCGGCGTGGCCGACGAGTTGATGCAGACCATCATTCATATGGTTTAGGTGTGAGGGAGAGTTCATCATGATGCGTGTCACCAATAATCTGCTGTTCAAGTCCGGCTCTTCGGCCCTGCAAAATCAACAGCAGGAGATCATGAAGGTCCAGGAGCAGAGCGTGAGCGGCAACCGGACCAATCGTCCTTCGGATGATCCGTCCGGGGTCTATCGGCACATGATCTTCTCCTCGGACCTGTCCGGGGTGCAGAGCCTGAAAAAGACCACCCAGTCCGCCGCCGAGCGTTTGACTCTCGCCGACAGCCATATGAGCCAGATTCATGACACCCTGCTGGATGCCCAGGATCTGGTGCTGCAGCTCGGAGAGAGCATGATGGGCGGCAATCCCTCCACCCTGACCGCCGCCGCCGAACAGCCCAAGGCCTGGTATCAGGACATGATCAATACCGCCAACAGCGAACTCGACGAGATTCCTCTCTTCGGAGGCGGCAAGGGACAGGCACCATTCGATACGTCGAATCTCACCACCACGGCGGTGCGGGTCAAGAGCGCGGATGGCAAAAGCCAGACCGAAGCCGGATCCGGTTTCGTCGGATCGGTGACATCCGGCCAGATTCCGGCGGATATGCCGCTGAGCGTCAAGATTTCCTATCTGGCCGCCAGCGATCAATATCAGGCCAATATCAACGGTGTGGATCAGGCTCCCGCCGCGCTGGATGAGAATGGTCAACTGGATCTGGGGCAGGGTGTCAAATTCACCGTGACCGATACCCCCAAAACCGGGGATGCGTTTTACTTCGAGGTGGTGCCCCAGTATCAGGGGGGCAGCGAGGATCGTCCGATTCGTGTGCGTCAAGGAGAGGTGCTTCCGGGCAACGTCACGGGGAGTGAACTCCTGGAAGGAGAAGGGAATTATGGTCGTGGCGTCAACGTCCTCGGAGCGATGGCCGCGTTGCGGGGCGCATTATTGCGCGCCGATACGACAGAAGTGGCATCGCAATTGAATCGGGTGCAGGAAGCGCGGGCCCAGATTTCGGATCTGCAGGGCGTCACCGGCATTCGCAACATGCAGGTGCAGGCGGTGACTTCCACCCTGGAGGCGGATGAAACCTCGCTGACTCAGGTGCGTGCCGACAATGTGGAAGTGGATCTGTTCAAGGTGTTGTCCGATCTGGAGCAGGCCTCCCAGGCCATGCAGGTCATGACCGCCACGCAACGACAGGTCATGAACACCTCTTTAATTGATTTCATTCAATAGGATTCAGGGAGTGGAGGCAAAAGCTATGGAAATTCACGGAACCCGGTTCGGCGTGCTGGAGTTCAAAGAGGAGGAAGTGATCATCCTGAACGAGGGACTGCTTGGTTTCCCGTTGAGCAGGCGGTTTCTCCTCTTCCCGTATGGCCAGGACTCGTCGTTCTTCTGGCTGCAATCGGTGGATGAGCCGGAGATTGCATTCATCGTCATCAATCCGTTCGACTTCTTCTCGGAGATGGAGTTCGTCATCCAGGATGCGGACGCGGATGCCATCGGTTGCCCGAGCGGCGACGAAGTGGAAATTTTTTCCCTTGTGACCATCCCGGAAGGGCGGCCCGAGGAGATGCGCACCAATCTGGCCGGTCCGGTGGTGGTGAACACCGTCAATCGTCTGGGCCGTCAGATTCTGATCAAAGAGTACTCCCCCCGCCAGTCGCTGATCCCGGAAGATCTGCGGCAGACCTATACCCAGGAGCGGGAAGCGGAAAATCGACGGGCTGGCCGGCAGGACGCGCGCCGACGGTTCCGGCGGGACAAGATGGTCCCCCAAAAAATCGCCGCCGTTGGCTGACCCGTCCAATCGAACATGGAATGACCAGAACCTGAAGGAACCCGAACGATGCCATTGTATATCAATACCAATATCGCCTCTTTGAATTCGCAACGGAATCTGCTCGGTTCCAGCGGCGAGCTGAACAAGGTGTTCGCTCGTCTCTCCTCGGGGTTGCGCATCAACACCGCCGGGGATGACGCCGCCGGTTTGGCCATTTCCAATCGCATGACCTCGCAGATTCGTGGCCTGACCCAGGCCGTGCGCAATGCCAACGATGGCATTTCGGTCTCCCAGGTGGCCGAGGGTGCCCTGGCGGAACACTCCAACATGCTGCAACGCATGAACGAACTGGCGGTGCAGGCGGCCAACGCCACCAACAGCGACGCCGATCGTCAGAGCCTGCAGGCAGAGATCAATCAACTCCTCGGCGAGATGGAGCGGGTGGCCCAGGAGACCGAGTTCAACAACTGGCCGATGCTCAACGGTCAGACGCAGCCTTTGGTGTTCCAGGTCGGTGCCCGCGAGGACCAGACCGTCACCGTGGAGCTGGCCGATGCCCGCGCCAACACGCTGCTTTCTCTGCCCCAGTTGGCCAATCCCAACGCCCCGGAGAGCGTGCTCAATCCCAAGATCAAGGGCATGGCGATCACCGCGCCGAGCATCGAACCCGGTTCCGGCAGCAAACTGTTCGATCCGGCCCTGGCCGAAGGGATCAATGCCATCGCCAACGCGGATGATACCGGGTCCGCCCCCTTCACCACCGATCCCGATCTGGCGGTGGAGAGCATGGTCAAGGCGTTCGGCTACGAGTCGTACAGCGACGATCTGATGACCAAGATCAACGCGGAGCTCGCAACCACGACCGATCCGGTGGAGGCGGCGGCAGCGATCATCGCCGACAATCCGCAATATGTCGGTCTTGGCAGCGACAAGCTGGGTCTGGCCATCGCCACGGCCCGCAAGGCCGATGAGGTGGATACCAACGCCGAAGCCTATACCACCGCCGCCACGGCTCTGGCCGCCGCCGCTACGGTTCTGGCCGCCGCCGAAGAGGGCTCCGCCGAGTATACTGCGGCGGAAGATGCTTATACCACGGCGGAAACGGCGGTCGCGACAGCGGCTGCGGATCTGAACAACGCCGATGCGTTCAAGGTGGCCACCGCCGTTGGCACCGCCAGCGATACCAGTCTGGTGCTGGAAGTGGCGGTGCAGGCCAGTGACGTGGAAGATGTGCCGATCGGCAATATTTTGCAGGTGGTGAACGCCTTCCGTTCGGCCATCAGCAAAGGGGCGGATATCGAAACCGCCGCCGCCGCCGCCCGCGCGGCGGATGCCGGCACCGATGGCAAGTCGAATCTTTCCATCGAGGTGGCCAAGGTGATCGCCGCCGCCGGAATCGCCGCCTCCGACGAAGGGGCCACCCCGACCACGGCCCAGACGGCGGCGGTGGATATGGCCAAGGTGTTGGAAATCCGGGATGAGGCGGTTCAGTATGCCGCTGAAACCTTCGTGCCCACTGCAGGCACCAAGCTGGTGGTGCCGGAGTGGATGATCGATACCACGGGTCAGAACTGTTTTCCGCCGGTGCCGTTGGTGGACATCACCGGAGCCTCGGTGCCGACCGATCCGACCCTGCCTTTCGATCCGCCGAACACCAATACCACCAATCCGCCGTTGAATGGGGCCAAGGCGGCGGGTCAGATGCTGGCGATCATCGCCGGAGCCATCGATCGGGTCTCTTCGACCCGCGCCGAACTGGGCGCGATCCAGAACCGCTTCGAGGCCAACATCGCCAATCTGTCCAACGTGGTGGAAAACGTCTCCGCCGCCCGTTCGCGCATCATGGATGCCGATGTGGCCGCAGAAACCGCCAATCTGACCAAATATTCCATCATGCAGCAGGCGGGTACGGCCATTCTGGCCCAGGCCAACCAGCAACCCCAGTTGGCGTTGCAACTGCTGCGCTGATCGCGCGCGCTCTTTTCCTCCTTCCGCCCGGCGCGGGAGGAGGGAAGGGGTGTCAAACGGAGCGTAAGTGTCGGAAATCGGATGGCAGGACCGGGTTGGTGCAGTGGAATTTTTTTGACGAATGTGAAAAAGGGATCCAGGTTGTGGGGCAATTTTTGCCCGAAGAGGCGGTAAAAACCCGGAATATCGGGTGAAGTGGGATAAATTGTTTGGCATGAAAGATGCTTTAATCTAGACAGTCGAGATTGTCAGCCGTCAGACCGGAAAAAAAGGCATCTTTGGGGATGCGTACCGGCAACGGTTTCGTGAAAACAGGATGCTTCTGCGGCAAGAAGGAGAGAGAGTCATGGAAGTCCACGGGACGCGGTTCGGGACCCTGAAGTATGTGGAGGATGAGTTGATCATCCTGGAAAATGGCATGATGGGATTCCCCAACAGCAAACGGTTTTTGATGTTTTCCTATTCGGATGACTCCTCCTTTTTCTGGTTGCAATCCGTGGATGAGCCGGAAATCGCGTTCATCGTGATCAATCCGTTCGACTTCTTCTCGGAGCTGGAGTTTCTCGTCGATGACGCGGATACCGCCGCCATCGGGCTGGAAAAGGGTGAGGATATGGAAGTGTTCTCGCTGCTGACCATTCCGGATGGCAAACCCGAGGAGATGCGGACCAATCTGGCCGGACCGGTGGTGGTGAATGTGCGCAATCGCCGGGGACGTCAGGTGGTGATCAAGGAATATTCGGCGCGCCAGCCGTTGATCCCGTTCGAGATGCGCGGCGCGTACCGGGAGCAGACAAGAGGAAAAAGGGCTGTCAGACAAATGGTTGCGGTTTCCTGACCGATACTTGACGATAGAAGAAGGATAAGGCCATGCCACTTTTTATCAATACCAACGTAGCTTCCCTCAACGCTCAACGAAATCTGGAGCGTTCCACCGGTTCCCTGGGGCAGACCTTCGCCCGTCTGGCCTCCGGTTTGCGGATCAACTCGGCCAAGGATGACGCCGCCGGATTGGCCATCAGCAGCCGCATGACCTCGCAGATTCGCGGTCTGAATCAGGCGATTCGCAATGCCAACGATGGCATCTCCCTCTCCCAGGTGGCGGAGGGTGCCCTCCAGGAGACCGGAAACGCCCTCCAGCGCATCCGCGAACTGGCGGTGCAGGCGGCCAACGGCACCAATACCGAGTCGGATCGCGCCGATCTGCAAAAAGAGGTGGATCAACTCCTCTCCGAGATTCAGCGGATCGCCGGACATGTGCAGTTCAACAACACCAAAGTGTTGGATGGCACCTACGCTGGGGGTGGACAGTTCCAGATCGGGGCCAGTGCCGGTCAGACCATCACGGTTTCGATCAAGGCGGCCAGCTTAGGAGCGCTGTTGAGTGATGGCACCGTCACTATTTCCACGGTTGATGGGGCCAACATCGCCTTGACCCGCATCACCAACGCCCTGAACAGCGTTTCGGACATCCGGGCCAATCTGGGTGCGGTCCAGAATCGTTTCGAGGCGGTGATCGCCAATCTGTCGAACGTGGTGGAGAACATGTCTGCGGCCCGCTCGCGCATCATGGATGCCGACATCGCCAACGAAACCGCCACCTTGACCCGTAACGCCATTCTGCAACAGGCCGGAACCGCCGTGTTGGCGCAGGCCAATCAGCAACCGCAACTGGCGTTGCAACTGCTCGGCAAGTAACCGGTTTCCTCCTTCGGCAGGATCGGTGTGGCGTGCGGAGAATGAATCGCCGGGCGCGTGATCGGGATCGAAAAGAGGGTGGGACAAATCTTTACACAAGAAATTTTCCGGTCCAACCGATAAGATACCATAATCGGATGGGCCGGTTTTCTTGATCAGGGGTGTGGCGTGATGAAATCCGCAGCAACCAAACCGGTCGCGGTTTCCACCCCGGATGCGTGTGCGGTCAACTCTCCGGAGCGCCGGGAGGAGGGGGAGCTGGATCCCCTCTTTCTGGAATCCCTGGTGGCCGAGGCCAATCGTCTGCTCGACGGGTTGAACGCCGTGCGGTGCCGGGTGGTGGTGGAGGGAAGAGGGCAGCCTGAAATCCGGGTGGATACCCGGGAGAGTCATCTGCCCGTGGGCGGGCTCTCCGGTGAAGAGATTCGTAAATTGGCCAACAAGGTCAGACTGGTGCAGGAGTTGCTGTACGGTGGTGCCTGAGGCGACAGAGATCCGTTTGTCACCGGATTTCATTTCATGACGAGGAGAAGATCATGGCGATTGGTAGCGTAACCATTTCCGGCATGGCCAGCGGTTTGCCCTCGGATATCGTGGATCAGTTGGTCAGCGCACAAAAGACCCGGCTCACCGCCCTGGAACGGGACAAGACCTTCTTCTCCAATCAGAAGACCGCGATCGGCGAGCTGGAAACCAAAATGCTCGCCCTGCAGAGCAAAGCCGAGGAGCTTCAGGAAACCTCGGCCTGGTCGCCGCACACCGTCTCCTCCTCGGACGAAGACTATATTGAAGCCACCGCCGACAGCACGGCTCTGGCCGCCATTCACACCATCGCCGTGGGTCAGCTCGCCAGCTACGACACCTACGCCATGGACTCCGCGTCCGGTCTGGCTTCCACCTCCACGACGCTCGGATCGGGTGCGAATCTCTCCTTCACCTATAATGGTGTGGAATATGGCACCGATGCCGGTACCACCGGTCTCGACACCACCTCCATGGAAACCATGACCCTGAGCGATCTGGCTTCGGCCATCAACGGGATCGACTATGGCGAAGAGGATGGGGTGAGTGCCAGCGTGCTCTATGACGGCTCCACCTATCGGTTGATTCTGACCGCCAAGGATAGCGGCACCTATACCGACTCTTCGGGGACCAAGGGCAATCGCATCACGGGGCTTTCTTCCAACTTCAGTTTCACCCAGACCGTGACCCCGCAGGATGCCATTTTGCAGATCGATGGCATCAATGTGGTCAGTTCGTCGAATCAGGTGACGGATGCCCTGACCGGTGTGACGCTGAATTTGCAGGCCACCACCTCCGGCACCACCGTGACCGACAGCGATGGCGATGGCTGGAACGATGCGATTTCCACCGTCGGTTCTTCGGTCAACGTCACCATCCAGAACGACACCACCGCCTTGAAGACGGTGCTGACCGGATTTCTGGAGAGCTACAATGCGGTGGTGGATTACGTCAACACCCACAAATCCGATACCCTCTCCGGGGACAGTCTGGCGCGCGGGGTGCTTTCGCAAATGCGCACCGTGCTCAACACCCAGAGTGAAAACTCCTCGGGAACGTTGTCGCCCTATTCGACCCTGGCGGCGATGGGGCTGCGTACCGATCAGAAGACCGGACGGATCTCCTTCGACAGCTCCTCCCTCGACGATGCGTTGGAAAACGATTTCAACAGCATCACCAATCTGTTCACCTCCGAGGACAGTTCGGGGTTGGGTTTCAACGAGGGTCTGGCCTATCGCATGGCCGATCTCATCGATACCCTGACCTCCAGCACCGGTGGTGCCGTCACCGGGCGCAAGGATGGTCTCAAGGCCCGGATCGATCGGCTCGACAAGAGCATCGAACGGGAAAATTCCCGATTGGAACTGGTGCGGGAAAATTTGACCAAGAAATTTTCCAATCTGGAACAGTTGATCACCAAAATGAACGGCTCCAGCAGTTCGCTGCTCAGTTCCATTTCGCAACTGGGCGGTTGAGTCTGGATTCATGATCCGGCGCGATCGGGTCGTGCTCCCGGCTTGCGAAATCCGGGCAGTCACGGCTTCCCGCGCCCCCTGGCGGTAAATGGAGAACAGAGCAGTGGACATGCAACATATGGAAAGTACATCCTACAGCGTTCCGCCTCCCCCCCCGGTGGCCGAGGAGAATCTCTCTCAGTTGGAGGTGTTGATCCAACTCTACGAGGGCAGCATTCAGTTTTTGGAACAGGCCGCCATCGCCTGCGAAGATGGTCGGGTGGCCGAGTTCAAGCACTGGATGCAACGGGGTCGTCGCATCATCGAGGAGTTTCAGCGTACCCTCGACTTCACCCAGGGCGGACAGGTTCCGGCCCAGTTGAACGATCTCTACGGCTACATGCTCGACAGTCTGACCCAGGCCGGTCTGACCCATGAAGCGGAGTTCATTCATCGGGTGATCGAGCAGTTGCGTATCTTGCTGGATGGCTGGCGGGGTCTTCAGGTGCCGGCTTCCGTGGTTTCCATGGACCATTGAGGGTGAATTCCCGCCATGTCTTATGGCCTGCGCAGTTATAAGAGTTCCCGGGCCAACACCGCCTCCCGGGAGGATTTGCTGATCCTGCTCTATGAGGGGGCGATCCGTTTTCTGGAGCGTTCCATCGAGGAGCTGCAAGGCGGTCGCCTGAGCGATCACAAAATGAGTCTGCGTCGCGGAATCGCCATCATCGCCGAGTTGCAGAATACCCTGAACTTCGAAAAAGGGGGCGATCTGGCCATTCAGTTGTTCGACCTGTATGGCTACATGCTCGATCGTCTCACCCAGGCCAATCTGCGCAAGGATGCGGAGTACATCCGCGAGGTGATCCGTCATCTGAACACGTTGCTGGAAGGGTGGCGCGAAGCGGTGCGTCAGGTGAAGAGCGAAGCGATTCCCGCCCTGCCGCCCATGGAAGCTCCGCAACGTCGTCTTGAGGGGCTGGCGTGAGCAATCGCAATACGGGTACCATCGCCGCGATCGTTCAGCGACTCGATGCCCTGCTGGATCAATTCGCCACGCCCGAGACCCTTTCGGGGGAGCAGCTCGCCGCGCTCGTTGGCGCGTGGGATACCGGGATGGAGCAACTGGAGGCCTTGACCTCCCGTTTCCCCGATGGCGTGGCTCCCGGTGATGGCACCCGCGAACGACTGACACGGCTGGTGGGACGCATCAACGAGATTCAGCCGGTGTTGGTGCGTCACAAGTCCGAAGTGGCCGATCAACTGTTTTCCGAAAACCGACGGGTGCAATCCCTGCGGCGCGGATATGGAGCCGTGGTCAACGGCCCTGGCCTGTTTCACCATCGGGCCTGATCCCCGTCTGTCCGGATCCCGTTTATCGTCGTTTCCCTTTTTTCGAGATATCATACGTGTTCGGTTCCTCGCCTCATCCCATGCCGGTGATTCTGTTGACCGATTTCGGCGTTTCCGATCCCTATGTCGGACAGGTCAAGGGGGTATTGACCCGCTTGTTTCCGAGGGTCACGGTATTGGATCTGTTCCATGACATTCCCCCCTTCGCCATCAAGAGCGGAGCCTGGATGCTGGAGCGTTGTCTGCCCCACATGCCTTCGCCGGCGGTTTGGTTGTGCGTGGTGGATCCGGGCGTCGGCAGCGGCAGACGGGGCTTGGTGGTGCAGTCGGGGGGCTCCTTTTTCATCGGTCCGGATAATGGATTGCTCACGCCGATCCTGAATCGTCCCGATGCCCGTTTGTTGGCTCTCGACGGCATGGGCGATGAAGAGAGTGTCAGTCATACGTTTCACGGGCGTGACCTGTTCGCGCCGGCGGCGGCTCATCTGTTGCATGGTCGTTCTCCCACGGATCTGGGGACGCCGCTGATCAATCCCCCGATTCTGTTGGCCGATCCGGGCTGGAGAACCGCCGGTTACGGTGCCTGGCGCACCGAAGTGGTGTTCCGGGATCGATATGGCAATCTGGTCACGGCGTTGCCCGGCGACAAGTTGCGGGGGCGCGCGGTGAAAGGGTGGATCGACGGTACGCCGTGCGGTTCGCTGGTTTCGACCTTCTCCAGTGTGCCGGTGGGGGCTTCCGCCTTGATCATCGGGGGGTTCGGAACCGTGGAGGTGGTGATCAATCAAGGGAGTGCCGCCGATCATTTCTCCCGTTCCCTGGATGCCGAAGTGATGATTCGCGTGGAAGACGACACGCCGTAACGCGATCTCTCATCACGGGGGTCCGGGGGCGATTATCGCCCCCGGTGGAGGTCTGGAGGC